>CAYYRG010000170.1:0-3617 GCA_964474015.1 uncultured Anaerolineaceae bacterium
TCATTGAAGAGCCCACAAAGCGCAAGGGCGCACTTGCGTGCGCCCTTTTTGCCATTTTTGGGGTTTATGATGCTGGTTTATTTGATTTTCCCTCTTTCGGGGGCTGGTTTTTGAGAAGCGGCTCGTTTTGAAGCGCGATTTCCCCAAAATAGCCCATCTCGGCCAGGGCTGAAAGCACCACCGGCGCGGCGTCGCGGCGCACGGCGATTGCCGCCGGCCCCAGCGGCGGCCCCAAAAAGCGCGCTGCCCGGCTCTTCCGCAAGGCTTCCAAAATGGCGGGGTCCCGCACTTGCAACACGACCATCGGCCGAATGGTGGCCTGCACCCCTTCGGCCTCCCATCGGCGGACGGCCTGGACGATGGTTTTAGGCAGGGCGCGGGTATGCTGTTTGAGCAGCGCCAGCACCCGCTCGGCGGCGATGCCCTGCCCGGCAGCCCGTTGCAAGGCCCTCGCGGTGAGCCGAAAGCGGTAGCCGCTGCGGTCGGTGCCTTCCCATTCGGCGAAGCGGGCGATGTGGTAGCGCACGACCCGGGGGCTGCGCCACGGTGCAAACAGGCGTCCGTCAGCCCGAAGCATGAGCGGTTGATTTTCCGGCGTGCTCGCGGCGGGGGGCTTGCCAGCCAGCAGCGCCTGCCCGCGACGGGTGAGCCGGAAGGCCGCCGGCGGCGCGCCTTTCGCGGGAGCAGCCAGCGCCACCACACCCATCCAGGCCAACGGCCCGGTGAGCACGAAGCGGATGAGGGCGCCGTCAACGGCATCCCAATGCTCCCAGCCCGTCAGCGTTTCGCCGCTTTCGGCAGCGCGCAGATACCATGAGTCATAATCGCCAGGGGCGGGGCGCTGAAAGTCGGGGCAGCATTGATGCACTGCGGCGACCAACCCTTCCAGGCTCCACCAGGTGTTGGCTGGCAGGCGTACCAGCCAGCCCAGCACCGCCTCGCGCCCCCGCCGCGGGTCGTTTTCCCAGGGGCCTTCGGCCACCACGCCGGGCATCAGTTTGAGGTCGTTGAAAGCCAACCCCTCGCGCCAGGCAACAAACAGCCGCAACAGGGCCTCGGCGCGCGGCGCTTCCAGGAAAGCACGCACGGCAGCGGTGTCCACCTCACCGGCGGAAGTGAGCACGCCCAGAGCACGGGCGAGCGCTTCCAGGTGAGCAGGGGTGTAGCGCCAGGCTTTCCGGTCGGGAGCCTCATCGAGGGGGCGGTTGGCGCGGCGGGCGGCGAGGTAAGTGGTCAGATGGTCGAGAATGTGGTCGTGGGAAGGCAGGAGGAAGGCGCGTTCGTCGCGAGTAGCCGGGCGCCCCAGGGGGGCGGTTTCCGGGGGCGGCGGCGGAGGGAGTAAGGCGCGCAGTTCGTCGGGGATGTAGGCAAATTCCAGCGGCCCTTCGGGGCCTTCCAGAAATGCACGCCCCACCCAGCCGGCATACCACAGCACCTCGGCGGGGGAAACCGGCTGTTCGTGGGGCTTTTCCCGCTCGCGGCGGCCAGGGCCCATTTCGCGAAAAGGGCCAAAGCGGCGCACGAACTCGGCCCACGGCAGCCGCCCCTGCCGGGCGTGGAGGGCTTCCAGCGCGACGCGGGCGTCTTCCGGCAGGCGGGCGAGCACGGCTTCGGCCTCGGCAGGGGTGCGCATCGCGGCTTCCAGGGCATCGGCCCCCGCCGCCACCGTGGGGAAGGTTTCGGGCACGCCCCACGTGCGGGCAAAGATGCGCAGCAGGCCCAGGTCGGCCTGACGAAGGTGGTAATGAAGGGAAGGCATGGTCACTCAGGGGACGCACCGTCGGGCGGCGGCGCAGCCACCCGCAGCGCTTGCGGCACCACTTCCACTTTCAGGTGGTGCACATGGGTGTCGAAGTCGGCGAAGATTTCGCCATCCATGTGAATTTGCAGCGGCCGGTCGGCATCTAAGGTCAGGGTGTGAAACTCGCCCATTTCGACCGCGGGGTGGCTACCGTGCGTGCCATGCATGACTTTGGTGACCAGCCCCAACATGCCCAGCCGAGGGACGCGCCCCACCGCGAGGTAGTTCAACTGGCCGTCGTCGGGGCGGGCAGCGGGGGTGGTCAGGAAGCCGCCGCCTTCGCGCGGCCCGTTGCCGATGACCAGCATGAGCAGGTCGCGCTCGCGGGGCTGGCCGTCGATTTCCAGCCGGAAGTGGGGGGCGTGAAGGTCGAAGGCAATGGTCTGGAGCACGGCGGTGAGGTACATGGCAAAGCCGCGCACCACCGGCAACTGGTGCGACCGTATGGTGACGATGGCATCAAAGCCAATGCCTAAGGTGTTGTCGACAAATTCCACCCGGCCGTGCTCGTCTTCGGCGCGCATGACATCGACGGGGCGCGGCGGGGCGGTGAGGGCGATTTCCAGCGCCTTGTGGGGGTCGGCGGGCAGGCCGATCGCGTGGGCGAAGTCGTTGCCTGAGCCGAGGGGCACCACGCCCAGTACGGGACGGGCTTCCGGCGGCAGGTGCAGCAGGCCGTTGGCAACTTCGTGCACGGTGCCATCGCCGCCTACGGCAATCACCCGGCGGTAGCCTTGTTCGGCAGCCTGCATGGCCAGGCGGGTGGCGTGGGTGGGGTAAACCGTCCCCGCCCAGTCCAGGCGGCCGTCGGCAAGTTCTTCGGCCAGGGGGCGCAGGTCGGCAATCCGCCGCCAGGCGTGGCCGACATCGGCATTGGGGTTGAGAATGACCAGGGTTTTGTCAGGCATGGCGTCCCGTAAGGATGGCAGGGGATGTGTATGGTAGGATTATACAGCATTTCCCCTGACAGCAGGGTACAGGAGCAAGCCATGCGTGAGCGCAAGCGATTTTACGTGGTTTGGCAGGGGCGCAAAACCGGTATTTTTTCTTCGTGGGAAGCCGCCCGCGCCCAGGTGGAGGGCTTTCCGGGGGCGCAATACAAGGGGTTTGCCAGCCGTGAGGAAGCCGAACGCGCCTGGCAGGCAGGGTATGATGCTTACGCGGGGAAGCCGGCCTCGCAGGGGCGTTGGCGCACCGCGGCCCGTAAGCCGGTGCTCCCCAGCCTCGCGGTGGATGCTGCCGCAGCGGGCGCACGCGGGCCGATGCAATACCGCGGCGTGCGGGTGGATACCGAAGAGGAGGTTTTTCGCCAGGGGCCTTTTGCCGTGGGCACGGTCAACATTGGCGAATTTCTCGCCATTGTGCACGCCCTGGCCTGGCTGGAGGCGCGTGGCCTGGCCTGGCCGGTGTATTCGGATTCGCGCGTCGCGCGCGGCTGGGTTGCCAAAGGGCAGTGTAACAGCCGCCTGCCGCGCACACCGGAAACCGAAGCGATATGGGCGTTGGTGGCTCGCGCCGAGGCCTGGCTGGCCGCACATCCGCAGCACGCGCCGGTGCTGCGGTGGGAAACGCGATTGTGGGGGGAGATTCCGGCGGATTTCAACCGGAAGTAGTGAGGTATAATAAGGCGCAATTTTTCCAAGCGTTGCGTTTTAAGGAGGCCCGTTCATGCCTACTGCACTTGTCACCGGCATCACCGGCCAGGATGGCTCTTACCTGGCCGAATTCCTGCTCGAAAAAGGCTACAAGGTCATCGGCCTGGTGCGCCGCACCAGCCGCTTGACTTACGACCGCATTCAGCACCTCGTGGACCGCA
>CAYYRG010000171.1:0-3570 GCA_964474015.1 uncultured Anaerolineaceae bacterium
TACAGCCCTTGCCACGCCAGCCGCCAGGCGGTGCGGCGGTCGAGATAGGGCGACTGACGGAGGAGGTGCCACCGCACCCACGGGCGGAACAGCCGCACCAGGGAAAGCCGCCACCCCATCAGCCGCCGAAGGTCGCTGAGGTAGTCGTCTAACGTGCGCTGTTGGAAGCGCAGCAGGCGCTCGCTTTCCTCGGTGTCCAGCCAGTCCACAGGATAGGGGGCGCGGCTGAATGCGGCTTCCGGTAACATGCCAATGCCTACGGTTTCCAGAATGCGGCGGACGATTTCCCGGTAATGAAACTGGCAATGTGCGCCGCCGCCAATGTGAAGCGTTTTCCCCCACACGGCATCGCTGACGATGGCGTGGGCGATGGCCTGGGCCACGTCGGCGCGATGGACGAACTCGATGCGGTTGTCGAGGGGAACGTCGAACATCCCGGCGTCCAGAATCAGGCTCACCGGCAGCGCCGCGGCCAGACGGAAGATGACCCATTGCAGGCCGGAAGCGCGCACGAGGGCTTCGGCTTCCACCTTGTGGCGGGAGTAATGTTCCATAGGGTTGGGAGGGTCGCTGACCCGGCGGGGCGGCGGCAGGTGCTGGGTTGGGCCGTAGACGTGGAGGGATGAGGTGAACAGCAGCCGCGGCGGGCGGGGCTGGGCTTTGAGGGCCGCGATGAGGTTGCGGGTGCCGCCGACGTTGACCGCGCGCGCCCATTCGGGGGCCTCTTCGCTGCCCTGGCCGGTGGCCGAAAGCCGGGGGATGACGAAGGCAAGGTGCACGACGGCATCCTGACCTTCCACTGCGGCAGCGAGGGCTTGCGGGTCGCGGATGTCGCCCCAGAGCAGACGAGTGGCGCGGCGGAAGCGGCGGGCGGCGCGGCGGTTGCGCCGGGTGGGCGCGTCAAAGGTGGTGACGCGGTGGCCGTGGGCCAGCAGGGCTTCGACAGCGGCCTGCCCGATGTTGCCCAGCGCGCCGGTGACGAGCACTTTCATGGGGAACTCCTTGTTTGGGGCGCTGCGGGGCGAGAGGGAAGCATTCCCCAGCCCCGCAGCAGGGTGAGCACCCCCTCTTGGGCGATCTGAGGCCAGTTGGCGTCATTGGGCAGCAGCAGCCCTTGCAGCAGCACACCCGTGGCAAAGGCGAGCAAGGTGCGGGCGGCGGTGAGGGGGTCGGTGCCGAGGGGGGCGCCCTGAGCGGCTGCTTCGGCCAACCATTCGGCGAAGAGCGCCTCGAAGCGGCGGTACGGGGCGACGGTGGCCTGCCAGACTTCTGGGTCACGGATGGCGTGGCTCCAGAAGTCCAGCAGCAGGGGCCATTGGGCGCGACCGGTTTCCCAGATGGGGGCCAGTTGCCGACTCATGGCCTGGAGGGCCTCCGGCAGGGCGGGGGTGGCGGCGCGCTCGGCTTCCAGCACGTTTTGCAGCCGTTGCAGCCAGGCTTCCAGCAGCGCCAGGAACACCGCTTGCTTGGAAGCGAAATGATGGTAGAAGGCGCCTTTGCTCACGCCTGCTGCGCGGCAAATTTCGTCCACGCTGACGGCCAGATAGCCGCGAGAGGCAAACAGGCGTTCGGCAGCCTCGAGCAGGGCGCGGCGGGTGGCTTCGCTGCGGGCTTGTTTGGGCATGGTGGTGTGCTCCAGGGGAAGGCCAAAATCATACCGACTGGTCGGTATGATTTTACCGCATGTGGCGAGGAGGCGCAAGGGCGCGAGCGGTATAATTGCGCGAGAAGTTTTTTCTTTCGGGAGGCAGGATTGATGGAAACCCAACGGAAACGGTTAGGTATCGCCCTCAGCGGGGGCGGGGCGCGAGGATTGGTGCATATTGGGGTGCTGCAGGTGCTCGATGAAGCAGGGGTGCCTGTGGATTTTCTCGCCGGTACCAGCATGGGCGGCTTGATCGCCGCGGGCTATGCAGCCGGGCTTTCGGCGGACGAGATGGCCGAAATGGCGCGCACCCACGGTTTGAGCCTGCGCTCGCTGTGGCGTTTTTTCGATTTAGGCCGCAATCGTCAGGGACTGATTCGGGGCGAGGAAATCGAAGCGTGGGTGCGTAGCGTGCTGGGGCGGAAAACCTTCGCCGATTTACGCATCCCTCTCACGCTGATGGCAACCGATTTGAATGCAGGGCGGGAAGTGTGGCTTACGGAAGGCTGCCTTGCCCCAGCGGTGCGCGCGACCATGTCGATCCCCGGCTTGCTGGCGCCAGTCGTGCGCGACGGTATGCGCCTGGTCGATGGCGGTCTGCTCAACAATCTGCCGGTGGATGTCGTCCGCAAGATGGGCGCTGATGTCGTCATTGGGGTGGATGTGTATTCCGACAATGCGGCCTCGTTTTGGCAATATCTGGCGCACAAACGGCTGATTGCGAGCACCTTTGGCGGCATTATCGCCAACCTGGGCGATGCGCTCAACCTCGTCATTCGCGCGCACAGCGTCGAACGGTTCGAGAAATATCCTCCCGATTTCTTCCTCAAGCCGCCCATCCCGCCGCAAATTACGGTTATTTCGGGTTACGACCATGCCGGGGAACTCATCGCGTTGGGGCGCGAGGCGGCACAGGCGATTTTGCCCGATCTGCAGGCAGCCCTGCGATCGGCGGCCTGAGAAGCGGCATTTTTGGAGGCTCAGGGGGAACCTGGCAAAATGGGGGATTTGGGAACAATGGTTGGCGAAGGCGTGAGTATAATGGACGTAAGTTGTCAATGGACTTGCGGCCTCTCCGGGCGCGGCTTGCAGGTGGGGCACGGTTTTGGCGGGTTGAGCCGTGTCAAAGCCTGCTTGCCGAAATTGGGGTTTCAAAGGAGTATGAGGATGAGCGATTTTCCCCGCATGGATGGCAAAATTTGCCTGGTCACCGGCGCGACTTCCGGCATTGGCCAGGTGACGGCAGCGACGTTAGCGGCGCTTGGCGCGGCGGTGGGCGTGGTGGGGCGCAACCCGGCCAAAACCGAGCGCGTGGTGGCCCAGATACGCGCCGAAAGCGGCAACGCGCGGGTGCATGGCTTCCTGGCCGATTTTGCCGATTTGGAGCAGGTGCGTCGCCTGGCGGCGGCGGTTCACGAGCACTTCGACCGTCTCGATGTATTGGTCAACAATGCCGGGGCTTTCTTCCTGCGTCGTGAAGCCACGCCTTACGGCGTCGAAAAGACTTTTCTGGTCAACCACCTGGCCCCCTTTCTCCTCACCAACCTGCTGTTGGACCTGCTTCGGGCTGCGCCTGCCGGGCGGGTCATCAATGTGGCTTCGTCGATGCACCGCCTCGGCACGCTCGACTGGGACGACCTGGCGTTTGCTCACGGCTATGGGGGCATGAAGGCCTATGGGCGCTCCAAACTGGCGAATCTGCTGTTCACGCGGGAACTGGCGCGGCGGGAAGCCGGAACGGCGCTCACCGTCAACGCCATGCACCCCGGCAGGGTGGCGACCGGCATTTGGAAAGTGGGCTTTGCCCCCCTCGACCGCCTGGCGCAGTGGGCGATTGTCCCTTTTTCCGTGACGCCCGAAGAAGGGGCGGACACCATCCTGTACCTCGCGACTTCGCCAGAGGTGGCGTCGGTCAGTGGTCAATA
>CAYYRG010000172.1:0-3554 GCA_964474015.1 uncultured Anaerolineaceae bacterium
CTCTCTTCACGAGAGAAGGAGGTGCCCGAAAAACGCTTTTGGCGCTTTTCGGATGGGGGTTAGGAGAGATCTTCGCATTGAGAGCGCCCGAGTACAAGATTTTTGAAAAGCCATAGCCGTTTTTGGTGCAATCCTTGACACTTGCTCAAAGCGCGGTATCATTACGGCGCAATTACTTAAGTGCACTTATCTATTTAGGAGCATTAACCATGCCCGCCGAAACCGACCGCCTGCGCGCCGCACTCCGCCGCTTGATTCAGGCCATCATGCACCCTTTCTGGCAACGGGTGCGGGCGGCGGGGCTTTCCATGCCGCAGGTGTTCGCCTTGCGCTATATCGACCACCATCGCCAGACCAACATCTCTGACCTGGCGCGGGCGTTGGGCATTACCCCTGCCGCTGCCAGCCAGCTCCTACGCCGCCTGGTAGAACAGGGCTACGTGGTGCGAGAAGAAAACCCTGCCGACCGCCGCAACAAGCGCCTGCGGCTGACCTCCAAAGGCGAGACGGTTTTGCAATCCATCGCCTCGCCAGCCCAAGGCACCACTTTCGAGCGCCTGCTGGAGCGCCTCTCGGCAGAAGAAACTCAACAAATTCTGGAAGCGCTGGAGCTTTTGCTGGCCAAGCTCCCCCCCGAAGAAGAACAGCACGGCCATTCTGCCCATACTCAGCCGAAAAGGTGACCTCTACCCTGCCGCGCGCGTCCGTAGCACGGCACGACGCACGGCGCAAAATCGCGCTTTCAAGGAGGCTTTGCGTCTATGCTCCGCATTTTCAAGTATTTCAAGCCTTACATCATTCCTCTGCTCGTGGCCATCGTCTTGCTGTTCGTGCAGGCCGACGCCGACCTGACTTTGCCCGACTACATGTCGGATATCGTGAACGTCGGCATTCAGCAAGGCGGGGTCGAACACGCGGTGCCAGAAGCCCTGCGCAAGAGCACCATGGAGCATGTGGCCCTCTTCCTCACGCCGGAAGAGCAGAAAAACGTGCTCGCCCATTACCGGCTGGTGGAACCCGGCACGGCTGCAGCACAAGCCGAGGCCGAAAAATACCCCGCCGTGAGCAAAGAGCCCGTTTACATCCTCACCGACAAATCGCCGCAAACCATTGCCGCACTGGAACCTTCCCTGGGCAAGGCCCTGCTGCTGGTGTTTGGCCTGGAAAAGATTCAGAAGAACCCTGCCGAGGCCAAGAAACTGATGCCCGGCATGGGCTTCGACCTCTCCAAATTGCCGCCCAACACCGATCTGTTTGCGCTGCTGGCGAAACTGCCGCAGGCCCAGCGGCAACAGATTAGCGATGCGATGAACAAACGCTTCGAGGCCATTGGCGGCGAAAAGGCCATCATTCAAGCCGCTACCCGCGCGGTGAAAGCCGAGTATGAAGCCCTGGGCATGGATACCGCTAAAATCCAGAACCGCTATATCTTGCGCACGGGCGGATTGATGCTGTTGATCGCCCTCATCTCGGCCATCGCAACCATCAGCGTGGGCTATTTTGCCGCCCGCATTGCCTCAGGGGTGGGGCGCGATGTGCGCCATCTGCTCTTCGAGAAGGTGATGCGCTTTTCAGGCGCCGAGTTCGACCGCTTCTCCACCGCTTCCCTCATCACCCGCGCCACCAACGACATCACCCAGATCCAAAACGCCATCATGCCATTGGTGCGCCTTTCGTTCTATGCCCCCATCATCGGCATCGGGGCTGTCATTCACGCCCTCGACAAAAGCCCCTCCATGTGGTGGACCATGGCGCTGGCAGTCGTCATTTTGCTGGGGCTGATCGGCGTGGTGTTCAGCATCGTCATTCCCAAATTCAAAGTCATTCAGCGGTTGATCGACAAACTCAATTTGATCTTGCGGGAAAACCTGACCGGCATGATGGTGGTGCGGGCGTTCAACCGTCAACCCCTCGAGTCGGCGCGCTTCGAGCGTTCCAACCGCGACCTGACAGAACTCAATCGTTTCGTGAACCGGGTTTTCGTGGTCATGATGCCGTTGATGATGCTCATCCTCAACGGCGTGATGATTCTGATTTTGTGGGTTGGGGCGCACGAGGTCGCCCAATCGACCATGCAGGTTGGCGACATGATGGCTTTCATGCAATACGCCATGCAGGTGGTGTTTGCCTTTCTGATGCTCTCGATGCTGTTCATCTTGCTGCCGCGCGCCGATGTTTCAGCCAACCGCGTGGCCGACGTGCTGGAAACCGAAATCACCGTGCTCACGCCACCTGAGCCGCAAGGCTTCCCGGAAGATTTCGAACCGGACATCCGCTTCGACCATGTGGGGTTCCGCTACCCCACCGCCGAGGAAGACGTGCTGCACGACATCACGGTGCACATCGCCGCAGGGCAAACGGTAGGCATCATGGGCACGACCGGCTCGGGGAAATCCACGCTGGTCAACCTCATCCCGCGCTTTTACGACGTCACCGACGGGAGCGTTGCCATCAGCGGGGTGGATATTCGCGACGTGCCGCTGGAAGACCTGCGCGCTCAAATCGGCTATGTGCCCCAGCGCAGCAACCTGTTCGCGGGCACGGTGGAAAGCAACCTGCGGTTTGCCAACCCCAACGCCGATGAGGAAGCCATGCGCCGCGCCCTGGAAATCGCCCAGGCGCAGTTCATCTTCGAGCATCCGGACGGGCTGAAGGCCGAGGTTTCCCAGGGCGGCGTCAACTTCTCGGGCGGGCAACGCCAGCGGCTCACGATCGCCCGCGCGCTGGTGAAAGATGCGCCGATTTACATCTTCGACGAGTGCTTCTCGGCCTTAGACTACCAAACCGACGCCCGACTGAGGCAAGCGCTGCGAAAACACCTCGCGGGACGCACCATCATCATCGTCTCTCAGCGCGTGGCTACCATCAAAGACGCCGACAAAATTCTGGTGCTCGACCAGGGGCGGCTCATCTGCGAAGGGCCGCACAAAGAATTGATGAAGACCTGCGAGGTTTACCGTGAAATTGCGCTTTCCCAACTGAAGCAGGAGGCTCTGGCATGAACGCGACTCCAGGAGCACGCTTTCAGCAACGGACGACAGGCAGTGCGGCGCCGCGCCGTAGCAAAAGCCCCATGGGGCACATGATGCCTTTAGGGCCGGTGGAGAAACCCACCGATTTCAAGGGCACCCTTCGCAAACTGGTGGACTATCTCAAGCCCTACCAGGCCAAAATCCTCATCGTGCTCTTGCTGGCGGTGGGCTCGACGCTCTTTTCCATTGTCGGGCCGAAAATTCTGGGTAACGCCACCACCACCCTCTTCAACGGCGTCATCGCCCAGTTGACCGGCACCGGCAGCGTGGATTTCGTCAAAATCGGCAACATCTTGCTCACCGCGACCGCCCTGTATGTGCTTTCCGCCGTGCTGGGTTATGCTCAGGGCTGGCTGATGACCGACGTCGCGATGGACGTCTCTTACGACCTGCGTCAGGCGCTAATGGATAAGGTGCACCGGATGCCCTTCCGATACTTCGATGGCACCACCCACGGGGAGGTGCTTTCCCGCCTGACCAACGATGTGGATACGGTCAACCGCACCCTCAACCAAAGCCTGG
>CAYYRG010000173.1:0-3518 GCA_964474015.1 uncultured Anaerolineaceae bacterium
CCTTCTCCCTGTAAAGTTGCATTGACGGAGGTGAAAACAGTAGTGTGCTTTAATTGTGAGCCTACTTTGAGAGATGTCAAGGACTTTTGGCGCTCAAAAGATAAAAAAAGCGTAAAAAATGTAAGAAACAACCCGGCGGCTAAAGCGCCATGCTGCCTGCGATTTGAAGCCCCTGGCCCTCCAAAGGCTGATAAAATAGCCTTATGGATTGGAAAGAAACCCTTGCGGCTGTGCGGCTGGTTGGCCTGCCGAACGCCTGGCGTGCCTGGGCTTATCGCCGTCGCAAGGAAGCCCTTGACAGGCCCCTTTTGCGCCAGCCTGCCCCTTTGCAAGGGGTGGGCGCGCTGCATACTGTGACGCCGACCGGGCACGGCGCGCGGGCGGCCTTTGCCTTTGCGGCGCTGGAAATCACCTTTCTTGCTCCTGACGTCGTCCGCCTGGCGTGGGAACCCGGCGCGCCCCCGCCGCCGTATGCCGTCCCTGCCCCGCCGCCCTGGCCGCGCCCCGCAGTGGCCTTCCGGCACCGCGGTGATGCCTGGCGTTTGCGTACCGAGGCGCTGGAAGTGGTCATCACTGCCGAGGGATTGGCTTTCCATTCGCCGCTGGGCGACCTGTTGCGGCGGGAAGCCTGGCCTGCCCGCCGGGGCGAAGGCTGGCGGCAATCGGCCTGGCTGCACCCCCAGGCCGCGGTCTTCGGCCTGGGCGAGCGCGCTGCTGGCCCCAACCTGCGCCCTGGCACCTACCGTTTGTGGAACCAGGACCCCGGCGGCCATTACGCTCCCGGCCATGACCCGCTTTATATCGCCATGCCGGTGGCCTGGGTGCTCCAGCCTGCAGGGGCGTATTTGATTTTCTACGATAACCCCGCCGCCGGCGAAGTGCGCCTCGACGATGGCTTCCATGTGCGTTTCGACCATGGCGCGCTGGTGGCCTATTTCATCACGGGCGAGCCTGCCCACATCGCCCGCCGCTGGGCCGAACTCACCGGCTTCCCGGCGATGCCGCCCCGCTGGGCGCTGGGTTATCACCAGTCCCGCTGGGGCTACCGCACCCAACAGGAAGCCGAGGCTGTGCTTGAAGGCTTTCGGGAGCACGACATGCCCCTCGATGCGCTCCACCTGGATATTGACTACATGGCGGGTTACAAGGTTTTTACCGTTGATCGCAGTCGTTTTCCCGACCTGCAGGGGCTGGCGGCAAAAGCGCATGGGCAAGGTGCACATCTGGTCACAATTGTGGATGCAGGGCTCAAGCGTGATCCCCGCTGGGAGGTTTTTCGGGAAGGACAGGCTGCAGGGGCTTTCTGCCGGCTGCCCGAGGGCGAAGAGGTGAGCGCGCCGGTTTGGCCGGGTTGGTGTGTTTTTCCGGATTTTACCGACCCGGAAGCCCGCACGTGGTGGGGGCGGCACTTGACCCAATTCGTCGACACGTGGCGCATTGATGGCCTCTGGCTGGACATGAACGAACCAGCCGCCTTCGTCGACGCGGGCGACCCCACCTTGCCGTTGCCGACGCGCCACGCCCTGGAAGGCGCTGGCGGCGACCACCGGCTGGCGCACAACGTCTATGGCCTGCAAATGGCGCGGGCCGCGCACGAAGCCCTGCGTAAGGCCCGCCCCAACCGTCGGCCCTGGCTGCTCAGCCGCAGCGGCTGGGTAGGCTTGCAACGCTATGCCTGGGCGTGGACGGGCGATACCGAGAGCACCTGGGAAGCCCTGCGGCTGACGGTCGCCACCGTGGTGGGCATGAGCCTGAGCGGGGTGCCTTTTGTGGGCCCCGATGTGGGTGGCTTTGCGGGCGCGCCCGATGGCGAGCTTTATCTCCGCTGGCTGCAAATGGCTGCACTGTTGCCTTTCTTCCGCACCCATTCAGCCCTGCACACCCCCCCACGCGAGCCGTGGGCCTTTGGCGAGCCGTGGGCTGCCCGCGCCCGGAAGGTGCTGCGCCTTCGCCGTCGTTTGTTGCCTTATCTCTACACCTTAGCCTGGGAAGCCCACACCCACGGGCAGCCGTTGGTGCGGCCTCTGTGGTGGCTGGCGCCGCAAGAGCCTGAATTATGGAGTGTGGATGATGCTTTCCTGTTGGGCGATGCCCTCTTGGTGGCGCCAGCTTTCGCTCCCGGGCAGCGTGAGCGTTTCTTGCCCTTGCCCTGGGGAGCGTGGTACGATTTCTGGGCGCCTGCGGGGCCTTATTACGGCCCGGCGGAGGTGCTCTTGCCCACGCCGCTGGAGCATATTGCCTTGCTGGTGCGCGCTGGTGTGCCGCTCCCGCTGGATGACGGGGAGGCGCTGACCCTCTGGCTGGGCTGGCCCCCGGAAGGCGAGTATCGCAGCCGCATTTTCTTCGACGCGGGGGATGGGGAAGGCCCCTCCCGCGTGGAAAACTGGATCGCGCACCGGAGCGGCGCGGTGCTGACCTTGCGCCGCGAGGTGGAAGGCGATTTTGCTTTCCCGTATCGGCGTTTGCGGTTAGTGGTGCACGGCGCTGCATCGCTGCGGGTGGAAGCCGATGGGCGCGAGGTGTTGCCCGGCCCCGGTGGCGCTTTCCCCCTGCCCGGCGATGTCCAAACCGTTACGCTGACCTTCGAACCCTGACCTGCACCCTGCAGCCTGCACCTTGCACCCTGCAGCCTGCAGCCTGCAACTTGCAACTTGCAACTTGCAACCCGCTATGTCTCTTCTTCGTCGCATCTTTCGTTTTCTGACCGCACCTTTCCGCGCCTGGCGGTGGGCTGCGCGGCAACTGTACCGCGCCCGTCGGGCGGTGGTGCGTTTCCTCACCGAGGAGCCAGAGGAACGCCCCTTGGGCGATGCTTTGGAAGAGGTCATGCAATCCCCTGCGGCGCTCTTGCCCCACATTGCGGCCTTGCGGCGCCACATTTTGCGGGCTTTCCTGGGCTTTCTGATGGCCACGGTGGCGGCTTTTATCTACACCCCGCGCTTTCTCGATTTTCTGGCGCGCCCCATTGGCGGTATGAGCCACTTGCAGGCGATTGAGGTCACCGAGCCCATTGGGGTGTTCATGCGGGTGGCCTTGTTGCTGGGGTTTGCAGTGTCTTTGCCCTATACTTATCTGGAACTTTTCCTCTTTATTGCCCCTGGCCTGCGGCCGCGGGCCCGCCGCATTGGTCTGTTGGGCTTCCCGCTGGTGTTGTTGTTCTTCGTAGGCGGGATGGCGTTTGCTTACTATGCCATGCTGCCGACGGCATTGCCCTTTTTGCTCAATTTCATGGGCATTCGCACCGTGCCGCGCCCCGATTCGTACATTCGCTTTGTGACCGCACTGCTGTTTTGGACCGGCCTTTCGTTTGAATTCCCCCTGGTGATTTACCTGCTGGCGGCTTTTGGGGTGGTGCGGGCTTCCATGTTGTGGAAGCATTGGCGGGAAGCGGTGGTGATCATTGCCATCGTGGCGGCGGTTATTACCCCCACGGTGGACCCCATCAACATGCTGCTCGTGATGGCGCCGCTGACGGTGCTTTACTTCCTGGGCGCCATTTTGGCGAAATTTGCCGAGCG
>CAYYRG010000174.1:0-3482 GCA_964474015.1 uncultured Anaerolineaceae bacterium
GCCGAAGCCTACATGGAACAACGCCGCAAGTTCTTCTGGGAACATGGCTACCACATCCGCAAACTCAATCAGGCCTATTTTGCCTTCTACGGCGCTTATGCGGATGTGCCCGGCGGGGCGGCGGGCAACGACCCCGTCGGCGCAGCCGTGCGCCAGTTGCGCGCCCAAAGCCCTTCCCTGGCCGCTTTCGTCCACCGCATGGCCTGGATGACTTCCTTTGACGACCTCAAACGTGCCGTGGCCGAAGGCCGTTAGCCTCGCTTGTTCCCTTGTTTTCTGAGGAGAAAACCCGATGCGCATCAACCGAGAAGGCACGCCTTTCATCCTGGCCCCTACCGCCCTGGCTGCAGCCCTGGGGCTGCTCGGCTTCCGCAAAACGGCTGCAGCCAGCGCGCTCGCGGCAGCAGGGGTAGCCTATTTCTTCCGCGACCCCGACCGCCAGCCCCCCGCCCCGCGCGACCTGGTGGTTTCCCCCGCCGATGGGCAGGTCATCGTGCTCAAACGCACCTTCGAGCCCCGCTGGCTGAAGGGGGAAGCCTGGCAAATTGGCATCTTTATGAGTGTGCTCGATGTGCACGTCAACCGGGCACCGATCACCGGCACCTTAGAAGCCATCGAACACCGCCCGGGGACATTCCTGCGCGCCTACGAAGCCGAAGCCATCACCCGCAACGAGCGCCGCTACTACTACCTGCTGCGCGACGACGGCAAGCGGGTGCTGATGGTGCAGGTCGCTGGCGCCATCGCCCGCCGCACCGTGCCCTTCATCGCCGCCGGCGAAGCCTTCCGGCGCGGCGAGCGCCTGGGGATGATTCGCTTCGGTTCGCGGGTAGAAATCTATCTGCCGCTGGAAGCCGACCCCCTGGTCGCCCTCGGCCACAAGGTTCGCGCCGGCGAAACCCCTCTCGCCTTCCTGCCTCGGGAGTAAACCATGCCCAAACGTGCTCCGCGCCGGCGGCAGGGCATTTCCCTGCTGCCCAGCCTGTTCACCACCGGCAATCTCTTTCTTGGCTTTGCTTCGCTGGTTTCGGGCATCGGCGGCCACTATACCCGCGCGGCGGCGCTGATTTACGTCGCCATGCTTTTCGACTTTGTCGACGGTCCCCTGGCCCGGCTGACCGGTTCTTCCAGCGACTTCGGGGTAGAATACGATTCGCTCGCCGACGCGCTCTCTTTCGGCGTGGCCCCTGCCACGCTGGCCTACCTCTACGCCCTGCAACGCTACGACCGCTACGGCTGGATCGTCGCTTTCCTGTTCGCTGCCGCCGCCGCGCTGCGCTTAGGGCGCTATAACACCACCACCAAGCCCGGGAAAGCCAACACCTACTTCCAGGGGCTTTCCACGCCCACGGCCTCAGGCACCCTCGGCGGGCTGGTGTTGCTTTCCAGCCGCTACACTCTGGATGAACAAACCCGCGCGGCCCTCTTTTTCATCGCCGTGCCAGTGCTGGCTTTCCTGATGGTGAGCACCCTGCCCTATTACAGCTTCAAAACGGTGCGGCTCAACCGCAAGCAAGCCTTTTACGCCACCGCGGGCATCGCGGTGGGCTTTGCAGCCATCGCCGCCGAGCCGACCCTGGTGCTGCCGCTGATGTTCCTTGCCTATGCCTTTTCAGGGCCGGTGCTGTGGCTGGTGCGGCCGCGCCGCCGCAAACATTCCCCCCAGGAACCCCACAACGAAGCCTCCACCCCCTCACCGGAAGCCTGACGCCGCGCTTCCTGCCTTTCCAGGAGCCCCCAGGGTGGATACCGCCTTTCATGGCGACCCGCAGCACTATGACCGCACCCGCGGCCTGCCCACCGCCGTGCAGGAAGCCATCGTGGCCGCGCTGGCCGAGCGGCTGCCCGCGGGGGCGCGGGTGCTCGATCTCGGCGCGGGCAGTGGGCGGTTTGCGCTGCCTCTGGCAGCGCGCGGCTTTCGGGTCGTGGCTGCCGACCTTTCGCCCGAAATGCTCACCCACCTGCGCGCCAAGCGGCCTGCGGGCGCGGCCTTCCCACAGCCCGTGCTGGCCGACGCGGCGCGCTTGCCCTTCATCGCTGCCGCTTTCCCCGCGGCCTTCAGCGTGCACACCCTGCACTTGGTGGCCGACCTGCCCGCTGCTCTCGACGAAATTGTCCGCACGCTCACGCCAGGCGGCCTGTTTGCCCTGGGCTACATCGACCACGACCCCACCGCCCCCATCGGCTGGACGCTGCACGCCTGGCGGCAGGCATTGGCCGCCCGCGGCCATGATTTGAGTGCCCCCATGTGGCGCGATTACCCTGAAATCGTGGCCGCGCTGACGGCGCGGCTGGGGACGCCGCGCACCGTCCCAACCACCCACTGGCAGCAAACCGTGAGGCCAGCAGAGGCGCTGGAAGGCGTGAGCACGCGGCGATTCACCCCCTACTGGGGCCTGCCCGACGAGGAACATCTCGCCATCGTGGCCGAACTGCACGCTGCTGCCCAGCGTGCCTTCGGCGACCTGACCACCCCCCGCACCGACTCGCGGCGTTTCGTCTGGCACTTCTGGCAAACGTAAGAACAGCCCCCGAAGCAAGGGGCTGTTTTTACGTCCGCATCACCGCCACCACGCGAGCGCGCCCGGCGAGGTCGCGGTGCAGGCGCACTTCGGCCTGAGGGAAGGCACCGGCGGCCAGGGTGCGGGCGGCTTCCCCCTGGTCGGCGGCAATTTCCAGCAGCAGCAGGCCATCGGGGGCCAGCCGCGCGGGGGCCTGCGCCAGCAAGCGGCGGATGAGCGCCAGCCCGTCCGCGCCGCCGTCCAGGGCTTCTCGCGGTTCGCGGCGCGCCACCGGCAGGTCTTCCAACGCCCCCGTGGGAATGTAGGGCAAATTGGCGACGACGAGGTCGAAGGGGCCGCTGAGGGCTGCGAGCAGGTCGGTTTCCACGAAGGCGATGCGGTCGGCAACGCGGTGGCGGCGGGCGTTGTCGGCGGCTACGGCTAACGCCGCGGGGCTGGTGTCGGTGGCTATGACGCGGGCGTCGGCGATTTCCGCGGCCAGGGTGACGGCCAGAATGCCGCTGCCGGTGCCGACGTCGGCAATCTGGCGGCGCGCGGGGTGTTGCCGCAGCCACGCCAAGGCGTGTTCCACCAGGGTTTCGGTTTCCGGCCGGGGGATGAGCACCGCGGGCGTGACGGCGAATTTCCGCCCATAGAAGTGCCAGTAGCCCAGCACGTAGGGCAGCGGTTCGCCCTGCGCCAGACGGGTGCAGGCGCGCCGCAGCCGCCGGTGTTGGCGGGGGGTCAGGCGGGCTTCTGGGTGCGCCAGCAACCAGGCGCGCTCGCGATGGAGCACCGCCGCGAGCAGGGTTTGGGCGTCCAGCACGGCGGTTTCGCTATGGGGGGCCAGCACGGCCCGGGCTTCGGCTAAGGCAGCAGCAACAGAAATCATGGACACAAGGTGCGGGGCAGGGCTCGCGCCGGCGTGCTGAAACCGAGGCTTTTTCGTGCAATCAGGCAGATTTTGTCCTTTCATGCCGC
>CAYYRG010000175.1:0-3469 GCA_964474015.1 uncultured Anaerolineaceae bacterium
CTGGGCACCTGGTTACCTGGTTGCCTGGTCGCGCCGCTGCTCCGCCGGTCCGCTGGCTTGCTGCTGCGCTGACCCGCTGACGCCTGGCCTCACTCGTACCGCAGGGCTTCTACCGGCTCCAGCCCGGCCGCGCGGTTGGCAGGATAGAGGCCGAAGAACACCCCCACCGCGGCAGAAAACAACGTCGCCAGCAACACTGCGTTCAGCCCTACCTGGGGCACGATGTTGGCGTGTGAGGCCGCGGCAATCTTGCCCACGGCCGCGGCAATTCCCCATCCCACGGCAATGCCCAGCAGTCCTCCCACCAGGCTAAGCAGCATGGCCTCGGTGAGGAATTGAATGAGAATGTCGCGCTTGCGCGCCCCCAGGGCCTTCCGCAGGCCGATTTCGCGAGTGCGCTCGGTCACGCTGACCAACATGATGTTCATGATACCGATGCCGCCCACCAGCAACGAGATGCCGGCGATGCCTCCGAGGAAGATGGTCAACACACGCGTAATCGTGCGGAAAGTGCCAAGGAACTCTTCTTGAGTGAAAATGGTGAAGTCGTCATCCTGATCAGGGCGCAGGTGGTGGCGTTCCCGCAAGATGGCTTCCACTTCCTGACGTGCCTCGTTGACTTCGTCGGCTGAAGTTGCGGAAACCATGATGACGTCGACGCGGTTGGGCTTATGCGTGATACGCGCCATCGCGGTGGTGAGGGGAATGAGGATGCGGTCGTCCTGGTTGCCAGAAAGCGCACCGCCGCCTTTGGCCTCCAACACCCC
The DNA here is from genome assembly GCA_964474015.1 of uncultured Anaerolineaceae bacterium. Classification (GTDB taxonomy): domain Bacteria; phylum Chloroflexota; class Anaerolineae; order Anaerolineales; family DRMV01; genus DRMV01. The sequence continues at coordinate 768 of CAYYRG010000175.1, forward strand.
AATGACCCGGAAAGGCTGTCCCGCGATGCGAACTGTTGCACCGACCAACCCCGCCGTGCGCCCAAAGAGGGCCTGGGCGGCGTCAGGGCCCAGCAGGGCCACCGAGGCGCGCCCTGCCATGTCGGTATCGTTGATGAAACGCCCTTCCGTGGTGTGGTAATTGCGGGCGGCGGCATAGTTGGGGGTCACGCCCACCACCGAGGTGACGTGGCTTTCCCCAGCAGCGGTGACCATGCTGTCTTTGATAACCAGGGGGGCCACCTGGGCCACAGCGGGCGCGGCCAGGGGGTCTTCCAGGGCGCGCACGTCGGTGAGGGTCAGGTGGCGGGAAATCGCTGCGGGGTTGCTGCCAGGGCGCATTCGGCCTGGCATGACAAAGAGCAGGTTGGTGCCAATGCCTTCGATGGAAGAAGTAATGCTATTTTCCGCACCATGCCCGATGGCTAACATGGCAATGACTGCGGCCACGCCAATGACAATGCCCAACACCGTCAGCAGGGAGCGCATTTTGTTAGCCAGTAAACTGCGCACCGCGTCACGCAATGCCAGCCAAAACGTCGCCATCATAGGGCTGCCTCCGCCTGTTTTCCACTGGTGATGCGTTCGATTTGACCGTCGCGAATATGAATGACCCGCTCAGCATAGGCTGCAATTTCAGGGTCGTGGGTAACCAGCACAATGGTGGTTCCCTGGTCGCGGTTGAGGGTGACCAAAAGCCCCATGATTTCCTGCCCTGAGCGAGTGTCAAGGTTGCCGGTGGGCTCGTCGGCTAAGATGATGGCGGGGTTGTTGACCAGCGCCCGGGCAATGGCTACCCGTTGCTGCTGCCCTCCCGAAAGTTCGTTAGGCTTATGGGTCAGACGGTTGCCAAGTCCCACGGCTTCCAGGGCTGCCCGGGCCTTCTCGCGGGTGCCGCTGAGCATTCCAGCGTAGCGCAGCGGCAATTCGACATTGGCCAAAGCGGTCATACGGGGCAGCAGGTTGAAACTCTGGAAAACGAACCCCACTTTGCGGTTGCGAATGCCCGCCAGCTGGTCGTCGTTCAGCTGGGAAACCGGCTGCCCGTCGAGCAGATACTCACCCGAGGTGGGACGGTCGAGGCAGCCGAGAATGTTCATCAAAGTGGACTTCCCGGAGCCTGAAGGCCCCATGATGGCAATCAGTTCTCCCCGCGCGACATCAAAGGAAACCCCGCGCAGGGCAGGCACTTCGACCGCACCCATGCGATAAATCTTGGTGATCTCGCGCACCTGAATGACCCAATCGGCCATTACTGGCCTCCGAAAAAGTTGAAGGTTTCGGCAGGCGGGTTGAGAACGACGAGGTCGCCTGCTTTGAGATTGCCCTTGAGCACCTGCACAAAAGTGCCCGAGGTGGCGCCAAGCGTAATTTGCACAGGATGCAGTTGGCCGTCTTTGAGCACGAAAACCACCGGTTTGCCGTCTTTGACGCGCACAGCCCGACTGGGCACCAGCAATGCATTGGTGATTTTGGCGGTTTGGATGTTGACCGCAGCCGTCATTCCTGGGCGAACGTGCTGGTCGGCATCGGTCATCCGCACGGTAACACGGAAGTTAACATTCCCGCTGCGGTCAGGGCTACCTGCCAGGGCAACTTCTTCGACCTCACCGTGATAGGTGCGGCCAGGCAAGGCGTCGAACGAGAGGACTGCGGGCTGGCCAGTGGTGACATGGGCAACGTCCAGTTCCGAAAGTTCCACATCCACGTAGAGCGTCTGCAAGGCATCGATGCGGAAGGCCACGGTGCCAGGGGTGACCACGTCGCCAGGGTGGATGTGAATATCGCTAATCGTGCCTGAGAAAGGGGCTTTGAGGGAAGCCATGTCGAGGGTGGCCTGGGCAGCGTCAATTTGGGCCTGCAAAATAGCAACCTGGTCAGCAGGCGCACCGTTCTTCCAGCGGTCGACATCTCGTTGCGCCTGCTCGACCTGCGCTTTGGCCAATGCGAGGTTGGCCTCTGCCTCTTCCAGGTCCAGATCGCTGGGGCCGTCCAGATTGGCTTTGGCTACCTGTTCCTGGCGCTTGGCCATTTCCAGCTGTGCGCGGGCAGCGTCGCGCAGCGGGCCAGGGGTTCTGGGGTCGTTGATGTCACGTTGCAGTGCCTGCACCAGATTATGCCATTTGTTGTATTCTTTTTGGGCTTTGTCTTTATCCCAGTTTGTCAACCAATCGTAATGGTTTTGAGCGCGGTCGCGCTGCCGCCTGGCTGTAGCCAGGCGTTGTAACGCCTCGGCATATTGCAGGCTGGCGGCGTCTTGCAGGTCCTGAAGTTGTTTTTGCGCATTGAGCAATGAAACCTGAGCCTGCAACAGCGCCTGGGGCCAGGAATCGTGCCGCAGGGTCGCCAGCACTTCGTCGCGGGTCACCGGCTCGCCCAGGCCAACGGCAACGTTTCCGACAATGCCGCTGGTTTGCCAGACCAGCGTGGCGCTTTGTGCCGCGCGAACGGTGCCACTGGCGTCGATGCTGGCTTCCAAAGTGCCGCGCTTGACAGCCACCGTATGCCATTGGCTGGTCTCGTTACCCTGCTGCTGAGCACGCGCCCGCACATACCACGCGCCGCCCGCCGCCAGCACGAGCAGCACGCCAAACCAGATAAGCCATCTTCGTTTCATCCCAAAGCCTCCAAATTTACTTACCAGTTGGTAAGTAAATTCTATCAGCGAAGCGCTTCCTTGTCAA
>CAYYRG010000176.1:0-3469 GCA_964474015.1 uncultured Anaerolineaceae bacterium
GCGAAAACGGAGGACGTCGCCGATGGCCTTGAGGGTGTTGGCCTGGCCGAGGCGGTCGCCCACGGCCTGGAAGAGGTCGAGGGCGCGGTGGTAGTGCTCCAGCGCCTGGTCATATTGATCGCGAAAACGGAGGACGTCGCCGATGGCCTTGAGGGTGTTGGCCTGGCCGAGGCGGGCGCCGATTTGTTGGGCGGCAGCCGCGGCGCGTGTGAGCAGTTCCAGCCAGCGCGCTTTTGCATCGGGCAAGGCAAAGACGTGAATGTTGTTCAAGTTGGCAGCCAGGAAGACCCCCCGGCGGCGGGTTTCGTCGGGCACATCCGGGTCTTCCACCGCCCACGCCGCCCAGGCCATGAGAGAAGGGAGTTCCTCCTCATAGCGGGCACGCCCCTCCCCCAAGCCGCTTCGCAGTTTGTCGTCCAAGCGCGACACCCAGCCAAAATGCGGTTCTTCAGGGAAATCCTGATAAAAGCGCAACACGGCCGGCCCCCATGCGGCCCGGCTTTCGCCGTGGGCAGCGGCCTGGCGGCGGGCAAAGGCCTGAAAGGGCGTGGGCAGGTAGAGCAAATCAGGCCAGGGGCGCTCGGCCAATCCCTGGCGCTCTACCAAGCGGGCGTGGGTGGGGCCTTCGGGGCCGAAGATCGGCGCCAGGCCGTCGGTGGCCAGCCCGCCCGGGAAGAAGCCCAGACCGCGAAAGAGCGCCGCCGCCTGGGGGCTGCGTGCTTCCAGCCGCTCGTAGGCCAGTTGAATGCCCACGGTGACGCTTTTGACCTCATCGGGATAGTCGGGATCTTGCAAAATGCGGTCGTGCAGGCGGCGGGCGTCGGCGAGCAACTCGCGGGGGTTGGCATAGGTGCGCCACTGGCGGGCCAGCAGGCGCAGGGCGCGCGGCAGGCCGTCCACCAGGCGCAGCAGATCGCGCCACTCGTCGTCGCGCAGCGCCTGCAGATCGGCAGCGGTAAGACGGGCTTCGACGGCAAAGAGGTGCAGGGCTGCGGCGAGGTCGAGGCGGGGCAAGCGCAGGCGGGGCAGGTGGCTGCTGCCGGGGTCGGCTTGGCTGGTGACGATGAGGGTGGGGCGGGCAGGGCCGGTGAGTAGGGTTTCTACCAGGTGGCGAAAGCCCACCCCCGCGTTGACGACGTTTTCGGCTTCGTCGAAAACCAGCAGCGCACCGCGAGGCAGGGCACGGGCCAGGGCGGCGGCTGTGGGCACGGTGTTGGTGGGCATCCCCAATGCGCGCCCCAGGGCCGCCTGGGCGTCCTCGGCGGTGCCCAGCGTGCCCAGGGGCAGCCAAAAGACCCGGTCGGGGGCAAAACGGCGCCGCCCGATCAGGTAGCGCACCAACTGGCGGGCCAGTTCGGTTTTGCCGGCGCCGCTCACCCCCAGCAGCAACACCGCCCGTTCTTGCCGCAGATGACGCAGCGCGTGTTGCATGGCCCCCTGCCGTCCAACGAAGCGGGGCGGCGGCGGGGGAACGGGCAAAGAGGGCGGTTCCGGTGGCAAGTCGAAGGTCGGTTTGCCCTCGGAGAGGTGGGCAAAGGGGCGCCGGTTGTGGTCGGCCTCCGGGGGCAAGAGCACAAATTTGCGCGCCTCGGCAGCCGCATTGGCCCCCAGATCTGGGTCGAAACGCACCGCGGTGCGTCCGGCTTCGAAGGCCTCGCGCACGCTACGCCCGGAGAAAAGGGCGTTGTAAAAAGCCGGGAAGAAGGTCAGCGCGCTGCGCTGATATACGCTTTCCTCGGCTTCCACGGCCACGATGTGAGGAATGCCCAAGACCTGAAAAGCGTGAGCCACCGCGGCGGCGTGGCAGGCCATCACCACGGCGAGGCGGTATTCGGCGGGGCGGCTTTGCGTGGGGTTCAAAATCCGCAGCAGGTCTTCCGGCTGCATCAGACGGGCTTCGCCGTCGGGGCCTTCGAACACCAGCTCGCCGGTAGGGGCATTGGCCGGCTTGTGGCCGTGGCCTAAATAGTGCACCACGCCAAAACGAGGGCGCTCTGCGCGGCTCAGGAAGGCGCTCAGGCTTTGCGGCTCGGCGTGGCGCACGGTGAAGGACACCGGATGTTGCAGGTCTTGCAAGGCCCGCTGCAATGCCTGCCAGCCGTCTTCGGCTTCTACGGGCGCCGCGTCCAGCGGGCTGCTGAGGAGGAAAAGGACGTTGGAGGCGTCAGTCGTGGGCGGCATGGGAGGCTTCCTTCTTCGACGAGGCGGTTTCGTGATTCAGCAAATCTTCGACCCATTGCTCGCCGCCGCGCCGCAGGAGGGAATAGGCCAGATACCACGGCCAGAGTTCCTCCCCCAGTTCCTTTTTCAGTTGGGGCAGGTTGCTCCAGCCCACCCGGGGGTCTTCCAGTTGCGAGGCGGCGATCATGACGCGGGCCTGTTTTTCCAGCCAGTCAACCGGCTGTTGGGTGAGGCGGCGCACAAGTTGGGAGCGGCGGCGCATCAGGGCGCGGTCGAGGTGCAGGCGGCAGAGTTCCTGAAAGCGGCGGAAAAGGGCATCCAGCGGGGCCAGGTCGACACTCTCGCCTTCGCCGTCATCCAACGCCCGCAGCACCTGGATGCGCATCCGCAGCAGCGCCTGCCAGCTCAGCCCCACCAGGAAGGCGCCCAGGAACGGGGAGAGGCTGGCAGCCAGGTAAGGCCGGAAGACGAGGTAGAGCACGCCGGCAATCAAACCATGGCCGCTAACGTAAATCCACGCCCAGGCGTTCTTGCGGATGAGGTGGAAATCGTCGGTGAAGGTGGTCAGCAGGTCGAAGGCCGCCCAGGTGCCCGCGGTGAACGCCGCGAGCAAAAACAGCCCTGCTTCGGAAAGATAAGGCGTGAGGAAAGCCAGATTGGTCATTGTGCCCCCAGCGGAGCATGAGATAGCGATAGGGTAAAAGCGTTCAGCGGCTGAGCAGCCGTTTGGCTGCCGCGATGCCTTCGGGGGTGAGGCGGATGAGGGTGCCGCCGCGCTCGGCGCGCATCTCGATCAGCCCCAGCCGCTGCATGGCGTTGAGCACGCCATTCAGGCGGCGCGGTGAAACCAGCAACGCGGCGGCCAGTTCCAGGGGGAGAGCGGGGCCGCCGCGCGCCAGTTCGCGCAGCACCTGTTCTTGCAAGGCTTCGTCGGTGATTTCTGTGGTGGTTGGCTCGGAGGGGGGCTCGGCTGCCGCCCGACTCTGCCCGGCCAGCAAGGTTTGGGTTTGTGCCAGGGTTTGCGCCAAGGTGCTTTGCAACGCAGCGCGCTCCTCAGGCGAGGCGTGTTCCATTTGCTCGGCCAGTTGTTGCAATTTTTGGGCTACCTCTGCGAAAGTTTGGCTCACAGCCCTCAAGTCAACTTCTGCGGTGTCACTCACTTTTTGCCTCCTCCTTGGGGTGGGCAAGGCAGGACAGTTGCATTATAGCACGGGAGCAAGGGGCAACGTTCCTACACCGCCGGCCGGTATTCGCCCCACACGCGGCGCAGCACGCCGGTGATTTCGCC
>CAYYRG010000177.1:0-3452 GCA_964474015.1 uncultured Anaerolineaceae bacterium
GCTGCCCCTAAGGTCATGGCCTTTTTGTTGCCTGTCTGCTTGCTCATGCCCACCTCCATCCAAAAAAGTTGCGCGCCTTTCGCGCCACGTTCATCTTACCATTAAGTACCTCCGTCACTGCAAGGCGGGCTTCGACGACGCTCAGCCCGCCGAAGCAGTCTCCCCCCTCAGGACGGGATTGCTTCGCCCCCTTCGCCAGGCTCAGGGGGCTCGCCTGAAACGTTCGCGTCGGGCAGTCCCCAGGCCAGGGGAAAGATTGCGCCTCCGGGTGCTCTTGCGACGACGTGCGTGGGCTTCCCGCAACGCAGCGGGGCGAGAGGAAAGCGCCGACGTTGGTATAATCTCCACGTCGTTCACTGCCCCTGGCCACAGGCCTGCCAGCAAGAGGGTCTATGTCACCGACTTCCGCCACCAACCTGACACTATGGAAAACGCTGGCTGCAGCCGAAGCAGCCATTGCGCTGGTGCTGCTGGCGCTGCTGTTGTGGCGCGGGCGGCGCAAAGCCATGCCCCGGCCGCTCCTGCTGGCCTTTGGTGTATTAGTGGTCTGGGCAGGGTTGCGGCTGGTCTCCCCACCGCTGGGCATCTGGCGCTGGTTGCACGGCTTTTGGGTACCGGTCAGTGACCGGGCGCTGTTCACCCTTTTCCTCATTCTCACGGCTTACGCCCTCGTCCGCCCGCTCTTTCCCGCTTACCGGCAGGCGGTCTACTGGTTGCTGGGCAGCCATCTGGGCTTCTGGGTGTTGCTCACCGCCGCAGCCCTGTACGACTTCAGCCGCGTGTGGCAACCGCGGGCCCGTTTCTCCGCCCACTGGAGCAACCTGGTTTTCGGACTTTACCAGGCCGCGCTCCTGCTCACGGTGCTGGTCGTCGTAGGCTATGTCTATCGCCACGGGCGCGCTCGCTCATTGGGGTGGGCAGGTGCGGCCTTTGCCATCTGGCTGCTGGCCGACATCCTGCACCTGGCCGCCGCCATCCGCGGCACCAACATCCCCGAAGGGCTGGGGCTCATCACCCGCGGGGCAGAAATGCTGGCCTTCGTCTTCCTGGCGCTGGCCTACTGGCTGCCTGACCCCTCACGGCGCGCGTTCGCCGAGCGCTACTTTGCCGACGCCCAGGCCATGGTGCAGCGGCTGGAAGCCCAACTGGCTGAAATGGCCGCCGTGCAAGCCCGCCTGGAAGAGCGCCAGCGGCTGGCGCGCGAACTGCACGATTCGGTGAGCCAGGCCCTGTTCAGCACCGAACTGCAACTGGGCACCGCCGAAATGCTGCTGGAAAGCAACCCTCAAGCCGCGCGCGCCCGACTGGAACAGGCGCGGCGCACCATCCACGAAGCCGCCAACGACCTGCGCGCCCTCATTGCCGACCTGCGGCCCCCAGCGCTCGCTGGCAAAACCCTCGCGGAAGCCCTGGACGACTTCACCCACTCCCTGGAGACCGTCGAGGGCATTCCTGTGGCATTCCAGGCAGAGGCCGAAGGACGCCTGAGCGAAGCCGAAGAAGCCGAACTTTACCGCATCGCTTACGAAGCCCTCACCAATGCCGTGCGCCACGGCCAACCCCGCCAAATCACCGTCAGCCTCTGGGTGCACCCCCCTGCCTTCCGCCTGCTCATTGCCGACGATGGGCAAGGCTTCGACCCCTCCCATACCCCCGCGGGCCATTGGGGGCTGGTGGGCATGCGAGAACGCGCCGCGCGGCTGGGAGCCTCGCTGACCATTGACTCCGCGCCGGGGCGCGGCACGCGGGTGGAAATCGCACGGGAAGCCCCTCACACAGGCTTTGCCGATGCCCCAACCGCGCCCCCCGACCCCAATGCCCATTCCCCTCGCGAAACCTTTGGGAGCACACCGTGATTCGCCTGATCATCGCCGAAGACCACCAGATCGTGCGGGAAGGGCTACGCCTCTTTCTGGACGCCCAACCCGATATGGAAGTCGTGGCCGAAGCCGAGAACGGCATACAGGCCCTCGAAGCCGTGCAACGCCACAAGCCCGACGTCCTTTTGCTGGACCTGCTGATGCCCGAAATGGACGGGCTTGCCGTATTGCGCGCCTTGCCCCAAACGGCGCCCCAAACCCGCGTGCTGGTGCTCACCAGCGCCAACGAAGACCGCCTGGTGCTGCCTGCTGTGCGCGCGGGGGCAACCGGCTACGTGCTCAAAACCATTTCATCATCCGAACTGGCAGAAGCCGTGCGGAAAGTGGCTCGCGGTGAGCCCGTGCTGCACCCCGAAATCACCCGCATGTTGATGCGTGAAGTGCGGCAAGGGCCGGGCGCCGTTGCCGGTGAGGCTTTCACCCAGCGCGAACTGGAAGTACTCAGTTTGTTAGCCCACCGTCTGACCAACAAAGAGATCGCCGCTGAACTTGGGGTGAGCGAAACCACCGTCAAAACCCACGTGCGTAACATCTTGCGTAAATTGGGGGTAAGCACGCGGGCCGAGGCTGCCCGCTATGCCCAGGAACAAGGGTTAGGATAACCCCATCCACGACAAAAAAGGCCTGTCAGGTTCTACGGACCTGACAGGCCTCCTCTCGTTGTTCATGAGCGTGCGGGGGAGGAGAGGACTATCTCGTGCTTACCCACCGCTGGCCGGGCCTTGCCCGTTGCCCTGGCCCTGGCCTCGCCCCGAAGAACCCTGCAAAATCTGCTGAAACTCTTCTTCGGTAATGTACTGCGGCGTATAGTCTGCGCCCTGTGCCCGCAAGTTGCTGACGAACGCCCGCATGTGGCTTTCCGAACCCATCTTCAGATTCTCATACACCGAACGGATGTCGGTTTTATCGGTGCGGGCCATAGCGTCATTGAGGTCTTTGATATCCAGATCTTCAATCGTCGCACCTACCGTGAGGGCATCAACCAGGGAAGCCGAGCCTTTGCTCACCAACTGGTCATACAAAGCCTGCAATTTAGGGTCGGTGAACACGCCGCGCTGATCCTGGGTCTGTGCGACGGGATCTGCGATGCCATAAGTCGTCAGCAGCGTCTTCACAGCGTCCATGTGGGTTTGCTCAGCGCCGGCAATGTTCTGGAACACCTGGGCACCCCATTTGTCGTAAAGGGTCAGATAAACATCACGGGCAAGTTTTTCCTCTTCCCGCATGTGGAGCAAGTCAGCCACTTCTTCGGTGGTCAGGCCAGAAGCAGCTGCGGCTGTTGCATCTACCGCGGGCACTGTGGCTGGGGCTGCTTCCGTCGGTGCTTCTGCGGGTGCTGTGGTTGCAAGAGGCGAAGCAGCCGCAGGAGCCGCCGCAGTCGTCGTGGCCTGGGTCGGCGCGCAGGCCGCCACACTCAAAGCCAAAACCAGTACCCCAATCCAGGGCATCCATTTGCGTAACATGTCGTACCTCCTCATCTGACGAGTGTTCAATCGGTTTTTTGGAAAGCAGCCGTTATCGCCTGGCTGCCCTCATCACTGCTCCAAGTGTAGTCCAAAGCAATGCAATGCG
>CAYYRG010000178.1:0-3408 GCA_964474015.1 uncultured Anaerolineaceae bacterium
CCGTTCATTTTCCCCGAAGGAGGAAATCATGTCGGCGTATGATCCGGAACTGGAAGCCGTGGCCCGCGAACTGGAAGCCGCGCTGGGCGAGGAAGATCTGGCCAAAGCGCGCTACCAGCTGCGTATGCGCTTGATGCGGCTCGTCGTGAGTCTGCTCGTCTCTGTGGGGATGGCTGTGTTGTGGCTGCCCACGGGGTGGGCTGTGGCCTTGCGCAATGCTTTGGATGCCAACGCGCATTGGTGGGCAACCTGGCTGGCGCTCATCGTGTTCATGCTGGTGGTGGCAGTGGTGGAACTGCCCGTGGCGTGGTTTTTCGGTTTCCGGCTGGAAGAGCGCCTGGGCACCAATCGCCAGTCTTTGGGCGGCTGGCTGTGGGACGAGGTCAAGGAGACCGCGCTGAACATCCCGTTGCAGAGTGCGCTCTTTTTGGGGTTGTATCTCATCTTCCGCCGCTGGCCTGACCGCTGGCTGCCGGGCTTGATCGCGGTGGTGGTGGTCTTCATGGTGGTGTTTTACCTGCTTTCACCGGTTTTCCTGCGGATGCGTTACAAGACCGAGCCGCTGGACGACCCCGAACTGGAAGCGCGGCTGCGCGACCTCTTTGCCCGGGCTGGGGTGCGTTTTGGCAGGCTGGCGGTGCTCAAATCGGGCGAGAAGAGCAGCCGCGGGAACGCCGCCGTGGTGCCCAAGGGCGCGGGCAACGAGGTGGTCATTTCCGATACCCTGCTGGAAGCCGCGGACCCCGTGCAGGTAGAGGTGGTGATTGCCCACGAATTGGGGCACAAGGTGCATCACGACCTGCTCAAGTTGATGGTGTTGTTGGGCGGGGCTTTTGTGGTGATGCTGGCCGTGGGCTATGGGGTGTTGCAAACCCTGGGGACGTGGGATGGCCTCGGCGGCCCCGCGGATGTGGCGACTTTCCCCCTGCTGGCGCTGGTGGTGGCGGTGTTGTCGGCGGGGCTGCAAGTGCTGCTCAATGTTTACAGCCGCCGGGTGGAGCGGGCAGCCGATGCGTATGCGTTGCAGATGACCGGTGCCCCGACGGCTTTCGAGAAAGTAATGACACTGCTGGCGCAGCAGAACAAAAGCCTGCCATTGCCGCCGCGTGCAGTCGAGTTCTTCTTTTATGACCATCCCAGCATTGCCCGTCGGGTGCTGATGGCGCGGCGATGGCAGCAGAAGATGGCGTGAATGGCGAGTGAGCAACCGGGCCAGGGCGCGGCTGTGTTGCGCTGCCGCGCCTTGGGCCTGGTGAGGGAAAGCAAGGGCAGGCGTCGTGCTGGTGCCGTGCTTGCATTACAGCCCCAAATAGGCCCCTGTGGCGACGGTCAGAATGACCAGGGCGGTGAACAAGGCCCCTTTCTTCACGAAGTCCAGTGGTTTGTATTCGCCGGGCCCCATGAGGAAGACGTTGACCTGATAGGTGGGAGAGCTGAAGACGTTCGAGGCGCCCAGCGCGGCGACCACGGCCGCGGCGCGGGGGTCGGCGCCCAGGTGCAGGGCGGTCTGGAGTGCGAGGGGAATGGTGACGACAGCCGCCGTCACATTGGACGTCAGATGAGCCACCACGGTGGCGACCACCGCGATGAGCAGATAGAGCCAGAAGATGCTGTGTCCCCCCAGCAGACTGCCCAGCATGTGGCCGATGGCTGCCGAGGTGCCGCTGTGCGTCATCGCCGCCCCTAAGGGCAACATCCCGCTGATGAAGATGAGCACCTTCCACGAAATGGCGCGGTAGGCTTCTTCCATGGTCAGCACGCCGAGCAGAAGGAGTAATGTGGCGCCGCCTACTGCGGCCGCGCCCAGTGGCAACCGATGGAAACCCACCGCGCCCAGCGCCAGCACCGTGACGCTCATGGTGATGGCCGCTTTTTTGGGGGAAAGCGTGCTGCCGGCTTCTTCGGGCGTTGTCTTTTCCAGCACGATGAAGTTGTCGTCTTCTTCCAGCGCGGCCAGGCGGTCGGCACGCCCGTGCACCAGCAACGTGTCGCCGAATTCCAGTTTGTGCTCAGCCAGGTGGTGGTGCAGCGGGTGCCCTCTGTGGCCGATGGCCAGGATGCGCAAGCCGTAGCGGTTGAAAAAATCGGCCTCGGCCACGGTTTTGCCCTGCAACCACGCGCGCGGCGCTAAGGTCACCTCGGCCATCTGGAAGCCCTCGCGGAGCAGGTTGGGAGGGAAGGCTTCGACCTCGGGCAAGACGTCCAGGCCGCAGGCCACGGCTGCGGCGCGGATGGCCTGGTCGTCGCCGCGTACCAGGAGGCGGTCGCCGGCGAGCAAAACCGTGTCGGCGGTGGGGGGCGGCAAAAACTTCCCCTGGCGGCGAATGCCGATGACATACACGCCGTGGCGGGCGCGCAAGCCGCATTCCCGCAGGCTGAGCCCTGCCAGCGACGCATTGGGCCGCACGATGGCCTCGTGGAGCACTTTGTCCAGCAGGTAAGCGCGGATGAGGGCGTCGCTCTTTTGCAGCAGGTTTTCGTATGCCGGCGGGCGGTGAGGCAAGAGGACGTTTTTGAGAGCCACCATGAGGATGATTGCCAGCGCGACGGCGGGGAGGATGAGCGGCGCCTGCTCGAAGATCTTGAACCCTGGCAGCGATGCCGCCCCCAAAAATTCGTTCATGATGATGGTGGGTGTCGCGCCAATGAGGGTCAGCATCCCGCCGATGATGGTGCCCGCACCCAGGGGAAAGATCAGGCGGCTGGGGGGAATTTTGGTTTTACGGCTGGCGCTCATTACCGCGGGCAAGAGCACCGCTGCCGTGCCGATGTTGACCATGATGGCCGAGAGTGCTGCAGCGGTGCCCATGAGAATGGCAATGAGCGCCGATTCGTTCCCTCGGGCGACGCCTACCAGTTGGTCGCCGAGCCAGCCGGCGGCGCCGCTGCGTTGCAGCGCGCCCCCAATGATGAACAGGCCGAACATGGCCATCACGGCATTGCTGCTGAAGCCGGCAAAGGCTTCTTTCCACGAGACAAGGCCTGTTGCCCCCAGGGTAAACAGCACGCCCAGGCCAATAATTTCCGGACGCAACACATCGGTGAGCAGCAGCACCATGGTGGTCAGCACGATGAGCGCGAAAATCAAGATTTGCATGGAAAGCCTCGGAAACCCCCAAAGCGTGACCTGCAGCCGCGAGGGCATCTGGGGGCAAGGTGCTTGACTGCTTGTTGAACAGAGAACGCCATACAGGCCCTGACCAACCGCGTCAGTTCTGTTAGATTGTACTACGGCTGCTGAGGTTCGGACGTGAGTTCAGACAGGAATACTCTCATGGCTTCAGCCCCCTGAGTCTGGCGAAGGGGGGCGAAGCCCTCCCCTCGCTGGCAAGCAAGCAGCCCGAGCCATCTCGCTCCCCCACGGCGGAGATTGCTTCGCTGCGCCGCGGCTCGCAATGACGCAAGATG
>CAYYRG010000179.1:0-3408 GCA_964474015.1 uncultured Anaerolineaceae bacterium
AAAAGATGCTTGCTCTTGCTTTTTCAGCGGAATAGCAGCATCCAAAGCAGGTTGACCCCTGTGTGGGTAATGGCCGATGCTGTGGCCTTGCGGCGCTGTGCCCATGCGTTGCCGTACACCAGCCCCGCAATCGTGGCCATGAGCACGTAGGCCAGGTTGGGCACCGGGAAGCCGGGTGTCGCGTTGTCGATGTGCGCCAGGCCGAAAATCAGGGCGGCGACGAACAGACCGAGCCGGGGCAGCGTTTTCCAGTGGCGCTGGAGTAAATTTTGCAGCACGCCCCGGAAGAGGATCTCTTCTGGCAGGGCGACGAAGAAGTACATCCCTGCTGCGGCCAGCACGACTTTGAGGGCAGACACAGCAGCCAGGTGGAAGTGCAGAAAGCCCATGAGCAGCCCCACTGGAATGCCCACGAGGGAGAAAATGGCAAGGTTGGTTAGCCCCGCATGCCAGTCAGCGCGCGAGAGCTGCCAGGTGAAGCCCACACCCTCGAGGGGACGGCGTACGGTGAACAGGTAAAGCACCATCACCACCATGCTCAGTTTGGCCAGCGGCAGCGTGATCCCTGCAGCGAGGGGCGCTTGCACGGAAGGCATGCTCAGCCAATGAGCCCAGGTTGCCGCGGCCTTGCCGAGCGGTAGCAAAAAGAGTTCAGGTTCCAGCGGGAACCAAACGGCCAGCAGGGTGAGCGCCATCCAGAGGCTGAAGCGGTCGTAGGTTTTGACCTGTCGGAAGAAAAGCAAGGGCAGGTAGATGCCGACGCCAAAGCGCACCAGGTCGCCGAGCGGCGTGTGGAAGCCCGCGGCCAGCAGGTAAGGAATGAACAGCAAGAGCGGTGTCAGGTCGCCTGCGGTTTGGTAGAGTTTGCGGGCGGCTCGGCGCCCGGCGTGGGTCCCCAGGCCGAAATAGGCGAGTAGTAAAGTTGCCGTACCCAGGTAAGCGGGAATTTGTGGGGGCATCGAGAGACCCTCCGACTGGAAAGGAAAGGCAAGGTTTCCGGCGCGCGTCAGGTGCTTTTGCTCATGGTCAGCGTCACCCAATCCTCGACCTGGCGGTGGTGGGCGGGGTGCAGCCCGGCGCGTTGTGCCGCCGCCAGGACGCCGTCGGCCTGGCCTTCCAGAATGCCGCTCAGCACCAGATGGCCGCCGGGGGCGACCAGGTCGGCCAGGTGCGCTTCATCCAGCAGTTTGACCAGCACCGGCGCGAGGATGTTGGCGAGCACCAGCGGCGCGTTTCGCGGCCCTAATGGCGGCTTCCGCAGGGCTTCCACCGAGCCTTCGGCAGCCCGAAAACCGGCTGCCACCCCGTTGCGGGCCGCATTTTCCAGCGCCACGGCCACGGCCTGCGGGTCGGTGTCCACGCCGATGGCTTCCGCCGCGCCCAGTTTGAGCGCCGCGATGCTCAAGATGCCGCTCCCGCAGCCCACATCCAGGACGGTGATGCCTGGCTTGGTCAGGCGTTCCACCTCGGCCAGGCACATTTGCGTGGTGGGGTGGGTGCCGGTGCCGAAGGCCATGCCGGGGTCGAGGAGCAGGGGAATGCGCTGGGGGTCGGGGTTTTCCAGCCACGCGGGCACGATCATCAGCCGTTCGCCCACGGGGATGGGGCGGTAGGCGTGCTTCCAGGCTTCGGCCCAGTCGTTTTCCCCTAAGGTGCGGTAGGTGGGGCGGGGCAGCGAGCGGATGAAGTGGAGGTGCCAGAGGGCTTCCTCGAGGCGCTGGCGGGTGGTTTCCAGGGCGTCGTCCACGGGCAAATAGGCAGCCACCCGCACCGGGCCGGTGGGAATGCCTTCGCCGTCGGGTTGATCCTGAATGGCGGTGGATTCCAGCACCACCCGGTTAGGGGCGTAGCGTGCCAGCACTTCGGCCACGGCTTCGGCCATTTCGCCGTCGACTTCCAGGCTGACTTCGAGCCATTGAGGGGCATGGGGGGAGGTTTTCATGGGGTGATGATACTACATTTTATGGCGCTCAGGGAAGGCCCAACTGGCGGTCGGCGGCGGCGCACATGCCGCGGCCTGCCTGGAAATAACGGGAAAGCGTGGCGCTCTGTTGCCGTCCCGAGACGGCGTCGTTGTAAATTGGCCAGCCCAGGCTTACATAGCGGCGGGTTTGGGCCGGCCAGAGGTTTTCGGGAAGGCCGATGACCCCCAGGCCGCCGTTGTAACCGGCCAGCGCCAGGCGCACATTGCCCCCGGAACGCTGCAAGGCGGCCTTCAGGTAGGCCAGGCCGCGGCGGGCGTTGGTTTCGGGGTCGAAAGGGTCTTCGTTGGCGGCGAAGTGGAAGGGCATGACCTGAAACAGCCCCCGCGCCCCGGCTGAGGAAACGGCGCGGGGGTTGCCGCACGATTCAATTTGCATCACCGTGGCGACCAGGTTGGGGTCGAGGTGGTAAGCCGTCGCCCAGCGGAGGATGTCGCCTTCCCAATGGCGCACTTCGGGAGTGAAGAAAGGGGCAATGTGGCCGCTGACAGGCGGGCTCACGGCGGGGGGCTGGGCGCGGGCCGGGGCGGCAGCGGTGGGGGCGGTCGCGGCGAAAGCGGGGGTGTAATGCCAGACGATGAAGGCGATAAGGCCCATGAAAACCAGCACGCCCGCAAAGGTCACGAAGGTGAGGTAGGCCGCGGGGGCGCTCAGCATGGGTGCAGCGGCGAGCGGCTGAGCGAAGGGTTCCTCAACCTCGAAAGGGGGGACGTCAGGGCGGGCGTGCATGGTGGCGGGCATCAAGAGTAGCGTGGCGAAGCGCCGTCGCGAGCGCCGCTGGCAGCATAGGGCCGGTAGCGTGCCTCAGCCCCTCCTGCTGGGCGGGCCGGGCGGCGGCCGCGCTGGGCGGGGCGGGTGGCAGGACGGGCAGCACTCGCCGTTGAGAGGTGGAAGAGACGGTCGCCTGCCACTGAGAAGGTGCCGATGATGAGCACCCGAATCAGCCATACCATGACGGCCACGAACACCGGCACGGCTTTGAGCAGGGTCTCTCGGCCAATGACGGCGTTGCCGAGGCTCTGGTGTTCCAAAATCGCGATGGAAACGCCCCACCAGGTGAGCATGGCGTTCATGGTGGCGGCGAGCAGCCAGGCTCCGAAGAGATACCATACCTCTTTGGGTTCGTCGCTGCCTTGTTCGGGGGTGAACAGGCGGGCGATGCCGGCGAAGTCGATGCCGCAAAAGGCAATTGCCAGGATGGTCGCCCACGGCAGACCGACAAAGCGCAGGTCGCCGAGCAGGTCATGGAGGGCAAAGTCGGTGGTACTGTAATTGAAGATCTCGAAGGCCAGCAACGCGGCGAGGATGAGAGAGCCAAAGAGCATCCCGCGCTGCCATTTGAGGCCGCGAAGGGGAAACGATTTGAGATCCATGCGTCAACCTCCTGAAAGGGGAAGGGGGAAAGGTGATTTGATTGTAGAACAAG
>CAYYRG010000180.1:0-3377 GCA_964474015.1 uncultured Anaerolineaceae bacterium
CTGGTTACCTGGTTGGCTGGTCGTCGGTCAGGGCGATGTAATCTTCTTCCACCGGCTGGGCGTCGGCCAGGCCGAGCAGGCGCAGCAGGTCGGCGGCTAAGGTGGCCTTGCGCTCGGCGTCGCGGCGGCTCCAGGTGCGGCTCTTGATTTCCAGGAAGGCCCCTAAGGGCGGCTTTTGGACGTCGTCGATGTTGATGAAGAATTCCGTTTCCTGGAAGCGCACCTTCCAGCGCAGGCGATCCTTTTCCACCACGCGCTCGGCAGCCGGTTGGAAGTATTCGCGGTAAAAGCGCAGGCTGTGGGTGGCCGAGGCGAGGTAGCGGCTGCGGCTGAGCAGCACCGCGCCGGGGAAGGCGTCTTCGTGCGCCGGGCCGATGAGCGTCAGGCGATAGCGCACGCGCGAAATGCTCCCGTCGGGCTCGACAAATTCGTCTTCCCGGTAGCGCAGGTAGCCTTGCTGCGGGTCGTCGAACGCAAAATAGACGTCGTATTCGCGGTAGTGGCGGCGGTAGAGAATTTCCAGCCCTTCGGCCTGTTCCACGGCTTCGGCCAGCCTCGCGGGGTCGTCTATTTTGACCTTCAACTGCACCTCGAAACTCTCGGCCTCGCTGGCAGCCTCGATGGCGACCAGTTTGGAAAGCACCGACTGCTCGCGATGGATGAGGAAGGCATCCACTTTATGGGCGTAGTCGTCGGCCTGCGCCAGCAGTTCGGCTTCGTTCACGGTGAGCAGTTCGCGGTTGCGCATCAGCCACTTGCCGTCGACCATGACGTCGGTGACATCGGTCGATTTGGCCGCATAGACTAACTGAGCGTAAATGCCCTCAGGGTCGCGGCGGAAGCGGGGGGCGTTGTGCACGGGCGCAATGTCGATGAGGATGAAGTCGGCGCGTTTGCCGGGTTCCAGCGAGCCGGTGAATTCGCCCATGTGGAGCGCCTGCGCCCCCAGGCGGGTTGCCATGGCCCAGGCCTGTTTGGCTGGCAACACGGTGGGGTCGCCGGTCGCGCCTTTAGCCAGCAGAGCCGCCAGGCGCACCTCTTCGAACATATCCAGGTCGTTGTTGGAAGCCGGGCCGTCGGTGCCAATGCCGACATTCAGGCCGAGTTCCAGCATTTTTGCCACCGGGGCGATGCCGTCGGCCAGTTTGAGGTTCGAGGAGGGGTTGTGCGCCACGCCCACGCCCCAGTGCTTCAGGGTGTGCATTTCGCCGGTGTCGATGTGCACGCAATGGGCGGCCAGCACCTTGGCCTCGAACACCCCTTGCTTTTTGACGTAAGGGATGACGGGCATATCGTGCGCTTCCCGCATGTCTTCGACTTCCTGCGCGGTTTCCGCCAGGTGGGTGTGGATGGGAACATCGTATTCCAGCGCCAGGCGGGTCGCGGCGTGCCACATCTCGTCGGTCACGGTGTAGGGCGCGTGGGGGGCAATGGCGGGCACGACGAGGGGGTGGTCTTTCCAGCGGGCGATGAAGTCGCGGGCGTATTCCAGCCCTTCTTCGTAAGAGCGGGCGTCGGGGGAGGGGAATTTGAGGATGGTTTCCCCGGCCAGGGCGCGCAGCCCCGCTTCGGCGGTGGCTTTGGCGACTTCTTCCTCGAAGTAATACATGTCGGCAAAGGCCGTCACGCCCGAGCGGATGAGTTCCGCGGTGGCGATTTTGGTGCCGAGGTACACGAATTCCGGCGAGACGAATTCGCGTTCCACCGGCATGATGTAGCCCAGCAGCCAGACGTCCAGCCGCAGGTCGTCGGCGAGGCCGCGCAGCAGGGTCATGGGCACGTGGGTATGGGCGTTGATCAGGCCGGGGGAAAGCACTTTGCCGCCGCAGTCGTGGATTTCGGCAGCGGTATAGGCGGCGGTGATTTCGGCTTCCGGCCCCACGGCCACGATGGTGTTGCCGCGCACGGCGATCGCGCCGGGTTCGTAAATGTGGAAGTCGGCATCCATCGTGAGCACGATGGCGTGGGTGAGCAGCAGGTCAACGGTTTGTTGTGGGGGCATAAAAACCTCGGGAACAGAGAAGGTCAGCAAGCGCGATGCTTGCGCTTACGAGAAATAGGCCACGGTCTTGGCCAGCGCCTCGGCCTGGCGTGTCATTTCGGCGCGGTCGAAGGCGTTGGTGGTGAATTGCATCAGGCGGGGCTGAGTTGCCTCGGCCACCGGGCAGAGGCCGGGGGCGAATTCTTGCCACTGGTGAGCAGCAAAGCGGCGGTCGCGGAAGGCCGGTTCCAGGTAGGTCAGCCGCCAGGCGCCGTAGAAGGGTTCGCCGCCGAATTCCAGGAATTTGCGCCGGAAGTCGTGCCAGGTGATGTCGTCGCGGTCGAGGCGGGCGACGAACGTCCAGTAGGCATGGCCGTAGCCTGGGGGCACGGCCTGGGGCGTCAGCCAGTCGCAGCCGTCGAGGGCTTCCTGGTAAAGGCGGGCTGATTCCTGCCGCCAGGCGACCAGTTCGTCCAGCCGCTCGACCTGCTCTAACGCCACCGCGGCGCACAGTTCCGGCATCCGGTAGTTCCAGCCGATTTCCACATGGCGGGCATAGCCGGGGTCCTGGATGTCGGCTTTGGAGATTTTGCCTTCGCCTGCGCCCACGGCGGCGTAGCCCAGGCTGCCGAAACGCCGCACGCGGTTGGCGAGGTCGGGGTCGTTGGTGATGACCATGCCGCCTTCGCCGCTGGTGGCGTGTTTGGAACTCTGGAAACTGAAACTGGCCGCGTGCCCCAACGTGCCCACCAGGCGGCCTTTGTACGTGCCCAAGAAGCACTCGGCGTCGTCTTCCAGCACGAAGAGGTGGTGCTCTTCGGCTAATGCCATGATGGGGTCCATGTCGGGCGAAAGGCCGTAGAGGGCTACGGGCATGATGGCTTTGGTGCGCTCGGTGATGCGCTCGGCGACGGAAGCGGGGGAAAGCGTCCAGGTATTGGGGTCGATGTCGGCGAAGACGGGCAGCGCGCCGGCGTGCAGCACGGCAAACGAGGTGCTCGACATGGTGAGCGGCGGAACGATGACTTCATCGCCGGGGCCTACGCCTGCCGCGGCCAGGGCGGCGTGCAGGGTGGCCGTGCCGTTGATGAACGAGATGGCATAGCCCACGCCAAAGCGCTCGGCAAAGGCCTGTTCCAGCCGTTTCATCATGCCGCCGCTTTTCGAGCCGCGAAACTCGGAAGCCAACACTTCGCAGACGTACTGGTAAGCACGGCTGCTGATGCGATCGATCTTTTCGTTCATGGTTTGCCTCAAGTGAAAAGTGAAGGGTTCAGCCGTTTAGGGCGCTGCCGCCCTCGCGGGAAAAGGCGGCAGGATGGCAGGCAGGCCTGAGCCTGCGAGGTGCTTCATTATAACCCAGAAGGGGCGGGCGGCGCGGCGGGTTGTCTGGGGC
>CAYYRG010000181.1:0-3363 GCA_964474015.1 uncultured Anaerolineaceae bacterium
TCAATGAGGGAATTACTTCGTCGTCTCCAACGTCGTACCGGTCAAAGCCTCATACACGGCTACCACAGCCGAGTTGTCCAGGTCGCCGAAGCCAAGTTCCTGCATGGCGCGGAACAATTGGGTATGGGCGGCGGTGGAAGGCAACGGCATGCCGTACGCGCGGGCGGTG
The DNA here is from genome assembly GCA_964474015.1 of uncultured Anaerolineaceae bacterium. GTDB lineage: Bacteria > Chloroflexota > Anaerolineae > Anaerolineales > DRMV01 > DRMV01. The sequence goes on from CAYYRG010000181.1 coordinate 170, forward strand.
TCGAGCACAATATCCAGGTCTTTGAGCATCATGTAGGCTTTGAAGCCGGGGGCTCGGTTACCGGCGAAGAGGCGCTGGGGCTTGGTATCCAAAGTCCAGCACTGAGCAGCCCCGCCGCGGATCGCGGCCACGACGCGCTGGGGGTCCACTCCGGCCTTTTGGGAAAGCAGCAGCAGTTCGGCCATCGCCACCATTTGCGCGGCAACCATGATTTGGTTGGCCGCCTTGGCGACCTGCCCGGCGCCTGCCGCGCCAATGTGGGTAATGGTGCGCCCCTCAGCCTCCAAGACAGGGCGGGCCTTTTCCAGCGCCTCCGCTGGGCCGCCGACCATGATGGTCAGCGTGCCTTCGCGCGCGCCAATATCGCCGCCGCTGACCGGCGCATCGAGGCATTGCACCCCTTTCGTCCCCAGCACCTCGGCAATGTGGCGCGCGGTTTCCGGCTTGATGGTGGAATGGTCGATGAAAATCATGCCGGGGTGGGCGGCTTCAATAATGCCGTTTTTGCCCAATGCCACGGCTTCCACGTCGGGCGAATCGGGCAGGTTGGTGATGACGATATCCACCTGGGCAGTGACCTCCGCGGGGGAAGACGCTGCCACGGCCCCTTCCGCGACCAGTTCCTCTACCGCGGCCCGCGAACGGTTGTGCACCACTAACGGGAAGCCGGCTTTCAAGATGTTGCGCGCCATGGGCTTCCCCATCAGGCCCAGGCCAATGTAACCCACACGTAACATATTGACCTCCAGAGAGATTTTTATGCCGCGGCGGAAGCCGGAGAGGCGTGGGCACCCAAAAAGCGACGCACCGCGGCAAGGTGTTCGGGGGAAACCAGGTGTTCGGCTTCCCACAGGCCGAGCAATTCGGTAAGGGTGAAGACGGCATGCAGGCGCAGACCGCGCGCTGCCAGTTGCTCCCGTGCGCCCGACTGGCGGTCGATGAGCACCACCACATCGTGGACTTGCAGCCCGACCGCCTGCAATTTCTCGGCAGCCTCGAACTTGCTGCCGCCGGTCGTGGCCAGGTCGTCGAGCATTACGGCGGTTTCGCCCGCTGAAAAAACGCCCTCGACGGCGGCGCGGGTGCCGTAATCTTTGGTCTCTTTGCGGGGGTAAATCAGCGGCACGCCCATGTGCAGCGCTACAGCCGTGCCAATGGGCAGGGCGGCGTAGGGCAGCGCGGCAAGGCGCTGGAAAGTGAGCGGCGCGAGCAGGTCGGCGTAAAGTCTGGCGACATCGCTCAGCAGGTCGGGGAACGAGGCCAGCCGCCGTAAATCCAGGTAGATGGGCGACTGAAGCCCCGATTTGAGGGTAAAACGGCCAAACTGCACGCAGCCGGTTGCCACCAGCCGACGCGCCACTTTTGTCCGCAAGGCTGCGTGGGAGGGGAGGGGAGCAGGCGGCGTTTCCAGAGATGCCGTTTGCCGGGAAGGAGCAAAGGCCACGCGAGCGATGCGTTCCCGCAGCAGGCGGGCTGCCCTGGCGGGGGATTCATCCCGGCTGATGCCGCGCGAAACCGCGATGAGCATCCCCAGGCCGTCGGGGCGCAGGCCCGCGGTCAGGGCGGTTTCCAGATGGCCGCCCTGTGCGCCTACCCCTGGCGCGAGGAACCACAAGCCGGGGGCCGCCGCCCGCACACGCTGCAAGGCTTCGGGATGGGTGGCGCCCACCACCAGGCCGACGTTCCCCGCCGTGCCCCAGGTTTGCGCCAGCGCCGCCACTCGTTCGTAAAGCAGGCTTCCCTCCACCAGCGGCACGTCTTGCAAATCGGCGCTACCGGGGTTGGAAGTTTTGGTGAGCAGGAAGACCCCTTTGTGCGGGGCTTCCAGAAAGGGCAACACCGCATCGCGCCCGAGGTAGGGGTTGACGGTGAGGGCGTCGGCCTGCAGGGTCTCGAAAGCCGCCCGGGCATAGGCTCGCGCGGTGGAAGCGATGTCGCCGCGTTTGGCATCCAGCACGACAGGAAGCTCCCTTGCATGGACAGCAGCAATGACCTCGCTCAGGGCTTCCCAACCAGCAGCGCCGTAAATCTCAAAGAAGGCCGCGTTGGGTTTGAATGCCAGGGCAAAGGGCGCGGTGGCTTCGAGCAGTCGCAGGCAGAAATCACGTGCGGCCGTCGCCGTGGGTTCCGGCAGGTCTTCAGGATGCGGGTCAAGCCCTACGCACAGCAAGGTTTCCCGCTCGCGCGCCAGGGCTTCCAGGATGTGGAAAAAAGGGGGCACTTCAACCTCCGCGCGAAGGGCGCGTGGCCGAGCCACGCGCCCTAAGGAGACTGCACACCGTGTGGTTTAGGGACGGCGCACGACGAAATTGTCGAACAAGATGTCCGTGCCTTTTTTGTCGAACGTGCCGGCCATCAAGCCCACGTCGCCGGTGGGGGCCAGGCGGTCGTCGGTGACGGTGAGAATGCGTTTGCCGTTGACGGTGAGGGTCAGGGCGTTGCCTATGCAACTGGCTTCAATGTGATAGGTGACATCTTTGCCTTGCGGCAGTTTATCTGTTTGCACCATCTTGCCTTCTTTGTTGAGCATCTTTTGGTCACCTTTGAAGACCACGCCGATGCCCGCGTAGCCGTCGTTGCTGATGACGAAGAAGTAGTAATTATCCTCGTCCTGATAGCGGCAAATTACGCCAAAGTCGTTGTCCAAAGGCCCACTGTTGCGGACGGCATCGACGGACACCACGACGTCGCCATCGAAGTTCTTGCCGGGGTTGGCCCAAACGTCGGTGTTGCTTTCGTTGACCAGGATGCGATAGCGGCCATCGACGTACTCGGTCATGCTGCCCGTGGGATCTTTCACGCGATCCCATCCGCTGCCGGGATCGGAAAAATCGTCTTGAAAGAGTATTTTGCTCTGCGCGGCAGGGGGCGCCGTGGGCTTTGAAGATGAGCCACCACCGAAGCTAAAGCTGCAGGCGATGACCACAAGCGCAAGGCCAGCTAACAACCACCATAAACGTTTCATCCAACTCACTCCTTTCTTCTCGAAGGGGCAGCGTGTCTTGCACATTGCAGCCAAGGACACCGCCAGCCGGGGCGGAATCGCGCCAAGCCACGCGCCAAAGGGGACAAGCCTATGTGTATTGTAGCATAAGGAGGCCACAACCATGGGCTTTAACCCGACCTCGGGGGCACGCAGGTTGTAGAAAGGGCATTCCGAGGCTTGATCTCTCCCCTCCCCCGGGCGGAGGCTT
>CAYYRG010000182.1:0-3311 GCA_964474015.1 uncultured Anaerolineaceae bacterium
GCAGGATGCCGGCTTCTTCAGCAACCTGGCGGATGGGCTTGAGGGTGGCTTCCTGGGCAATGACGATATCGGGCGGCACAGGGGAGCGCCGCTTGAGGGGAGTGGGGGTGAATTTGGCAGACACGACAACCTCGCAGGAGGGGAAAGCGAATACGCGCCTCAATTATAGCCTGCTTTGGGCAAGGCGGGAGGGGAAAAGAAAAAGCGCGGCATCCAGGGCCGCGCGGGGGCTTGCAACAGTCGTTGCTGTCAGCCGTAGTTCAGGAGACCAGACGCGCTGCCCCGCCCGGTTGGGCCACCAGCACATCCTGCACGCCGGGCACGTCCAGCAAGCGGCGGCGCACGATTTCGGCTGTCGTTTCGGGGCAGAGCACATGCACATTGGGCCCCGCGTCGATGGTGTAAGCCACCGGAAGCCCCTCTTGCTCGCGCCAGCGGCGGACGGCGTGCATCAGGGCGACGGTCGGCGGCTCCCAGTAAAGCAGCGGCGGCTGGGAAGTCTGCATCACAGCGTGCATCATGTGGCAATCGGCTTCGACCACCGCGGCAAAGGCGGCAAAGTCACGCTGCAAGATGGCTTCGCGGCAGAGGCGCAGCCGACGCGGGGCATCGGCCACCCGCACGGCCTGGTAGGGGCTGGTCTCGGCCAAAATGTGCCCGCGGCTGGAACCCACCGCCTTGTGACCGGCGCTCACAATGGCCACGCAATCGGCCAACGCCCAATGGTCAGGGGGAGCGATGCTCTCAGCGAAGGAATCTTCATCGCAGGTACCGGCGTGCCATTCGACAAAGCCGCCGGGCACCGAGCGGCTGGCCGAGCCGGAACCCAGCCGCGCCAGGCGGCTGAGGTCGCGTTCCGGCAGCGTCAGCCCCGCCGCAGCCGCCGCGGCCACGGCCAGGGCGGCAAAAGCCGCCGCCGAAGAAGCCACCCCCGCCCCTGTGGGGAAGTTGTTTTCCGAGCGCACTTCGGCATACCACCCCATCGCCGACCAGGCGCGCACACGCTCCAGCACCCGGCTGACGCGCGCCAGTGCCTGCCCTCCCACTGTGCGGCCATGCAAAATCAAACGGTCGCCGCCTAAATCGGCGCGGAAGGTCACCGTGGTGCGCGTCACCAGCCCGCTCAGGTTCATCGAAAGCGAGCCATTGCTGGGAATGCGAGCCTCATGGTCGCGGTTGCCCCAGTATTTGATGAAGGCAATGTTGGGGTGGGCTTCTGCTGTGGCAGTGTAGGCATTCATGCGCGCTATTGTACTACATGCCCTGCTGGGCAAAGCATTGAGGGGCAGCCTTTGTGACTGCCCCTCAGCAAGCGCTTCCCTACCGGGCAATCAGCACCGGGCAGGGGGCTTTGTTGAGCACTTTGTGGCTCTGGCTGCCCAGCAGCAAGCCGCTGAGAGCATGATTGCCTCGCGCGCCCATCACAATCAAATCCACCTTGCGGTTCTCGGCCACGTCTAAAATGGCGTCAGCCGGGCGGCCTTCGATCATCTCGGTCTCGACGCCGCCGGGCACTTCACCAATGGCCGCGGTGGCCTGCTCCAGAATCTCCTGCGCCTTCCCCATGCGGGCAGCCGCGGCTTCTTCCCAAAACGGTTCACCAAGGTAATCGGGAATAGGGTCGAAGGCGGCCACTGCAATCACATGCGACCCCAGTTGCCGCGCCAGGTCGCCTGCCAACTGCGCCGCTTTGATGGAATCGTCCGAACCGTCCACACCTACGAGGATTTGCTTGAACATGGCTTTGCCTCCTTTGCTACGCCGTGGTTTCACTCGCTTCACTTTCAGTATAGAGCGTTTCGCGCAACACAGCGTTAGAACTTTGTAAGAATGCCCCCGCGATGTGCTAAACTTGATTGCAGGAGGTGGAGCGATGAAAATTGCCATTCTCAGCGACACGCACGACAATGTCGCCGCCCTGACGCGTGCCCTGCCCGGGCTGCAGGCCGCCGATGTGGTGCTGCACTGCGGCGATGTCTGCTCGCCGTTCACGCTGAAACGGCTGGCAGCAGGCGTGGGGAATACGCCGGTGCATCTGGTGTGGGGCAACAACGACGGCGACCGGCGCATGTTAGCCGAGATTGCCGCACAAGCGGGCCACGTGCACCTGCACGGCGAGTTTGCCGATTTTGCCCTCGGCGACCTGCGCGTGGCGATGAGCCATTACCCCGAAGTGGCGCGCGCGGTCGCGGCCAGCGGGCAATACGGGCTGGTGTGCTACGGCCACGACCACCACGCCCACGAGGAACGCCTCGGAGCAACCCTGCTGCTCAACCCCGGTGAACTGGCAGGGGTGCTCACCGGCCGCGCCACCTGGGTGCTGCTGGATACAACCACAGGGAAAACGCACTGGCACACGGTGTAGTCGCCGGGGTACTCATCCCGGTTTGGCCTCCGCGCCGCCTGCCACTCCCACGGCCCAGCCGCGCGCGGCGACGCCGTGTTCCCGAAAGGCCGCGACCATTGCCTCGGCCACGGGGGCGGCATCGTCGAAATGCGGCGCAAATGCAATCAGGCCAGGACCTGCGCCAGAAAGCCCGGCGGCGACAGCCCCGGCGCGGCGCGCGGCCGCGAGCGCAGCCTCAGCCCCCGGAACGAGCGGCAGGCGATAGGGCTGGTGCAGCCGGTCCTGGAAAGCCAACGCCAGCAAATCGGCCTCGCCCCGCCGGAATGCTTCGGCCACCAGCACGCTATGGCCAATGTTGAAGACCGCATCGGCCATCGGCACCTCGGCGGGGAGCACGCGTCGCGACGCTTCAGTGCTCAGCGCGACCGCCGGCACCACCACCGCAATCCAGCGCCGCCTGCGCCAACCCTCGGCCACTGGCAGAGATTGCACGTGCCAGCCCCCTTCCGCGGCTACCGAAGCCGTCAGGCCGCCGTAGAGCGAGGGGGCCACGTTGTCAGGGTGTCCTTCCACCGCTGCGGCCAGGGCAAACACCTCCGCAGGCGCAAGAGGATTGCCCAACACAGCATTGCCCCCCAACACGCCCAGCAACGCCGCCGCCCCGCTGGAGCCCAGCCCCGATTGCAAGGGAATGCCATTCTCACAGCGCACGCGCAGCCCCGGGGGAAGTGGTTCCCCTACAGCCTCCCACACCCGCCGCGCAGCCCGCAACACCAGGTTGCTTCCATCGGTGGGCAACTGCCCTGCGCCTTCCCCCTGCACCGCGATCTCCCAGCGGTCGCCTTCCAGGGTAAAAACAGCGGTATTCCACAAATCCAGCGCCAGGCCGAGCACATCGAACCCCGGCCCGACATTGCCACACGAAGCAGGCACACGAATGATTGGCATAGTCTTCACCTTTTTC
>CAYYRG010000183.1:0-3286 GCA_964474015.1 uncultured Anaerolineaceae bacterium
AACCATGTAACCATTTTCAGGAGGTTTTTTCCATGCCTTTCAAACCCGTTTCCCCTCAAGTCAACCTGCCCGAGGTGGAAGAGCGCCATCTCAAATTCTGGCGCGAGCACGACATCTTCCACAAAACCGAGGAAACCCGCCGCGGCAAGCCGGAATTCGTCTTCTACGAAGGCCCCCCTACCGCCAACGGCAAGCCGGGCGTGCACCACGTCCTCGCCCGCTCCTTCAAGGACATTTTCCTGCGCTACCGCGTGATGCGCGGCTACCACGTCATCCGCCGCGGCGGGTGGGATACCCACGGCCTGCCAGTGGAAATCGAGGTCGAGAAGAAACTCGGCTTCACCAGCAAGCGCCAGATCGAAGCCTATGGCGTGGCAAAATTCAACGAACTCTGCCGCAAGTCGGTGTTCGAATACATCCAGGATTGGGAAAAACTGACCGAGCGGATTGCCTTTTGGGTTGATCTGGAAAAAGCCTACGTCACCTACCACAACGAATACATCGAAAGCGTGTGGTGGATTCTGAAGCGTTTTTGGGAACAGGGTTTGATTTACCGCGGCCACAAGGTGGTCACCTATTGCCCCCGCTGCGGCACGCCCCTTGCCGACCACGAGGTGGCCTTAGGCTACAAGGACACCGAAGACCCCTCGGTGTACGTTCGCCTGCCGTTGAAAGACGAGCCGAACACCGCCCTGCTGGTGTGGACGACCACCCCCTGGACCCTGCCGGCCAACGTCGCGGTGGCCGCGCATCCCGAGGTGACCTACGTCAAAGTCAAGCGCGCCCTGCCGGGCGGCGGCGAGGAATTCCTCATCGTCGCGCAGCCGCTGCTGGAGAAGGTCTTCCGTGACGAGGAAGTCGAAATCGTGGCCGAATTCCCTGGCAAAGCGCTCAAGGGCAAGCGCTACCAGCCGCTTTTCACCTTCGTGCCGCCCGAAAAGCCCGCCCACTTCGTGGTGCTGGCCGACTTCGTCACCACCGAAGACGGCACCGGCCTGGTGCACATGGCCCCTGCCTTCGGCGCGGACGACATGGAAATGGCCCGCCAATACGACCTGCCGATCATCAACACCGTCAAGCCCGACGGCACCATCATCGAAGCCGTGCGCCCCTGGGCGGGCATGTTCTTCAAAGACGCCGACCCGCTGATCATCGAAGACCTGCAAAAGCGCGGCCTGATGTTCCGCGCCGAAACCTACACCCACAGTTACCCCTTCTGCTGGCGCTGCGGCACCCCCCTGCTCTACTACGCCCGCCCGACGTGGTACATCCGCACCACCGAGCGCAAAGACCGCCTGGTGGCGCTCAACGAAAAAATCAACTGGGTGCCCAGCCACATCAAGCACGGGCGCTTTGGCAACTGGCTGGAAAACAACATCGACTGGGCCTTAGGGCGGGAACGCTACTGGGGCACGCCTCTGCCCGTGTGGCAGTGCCAGGAATGCGGCCACCAGCACGCGGTGGGTTCCGTGGCCGAACTCTCCGAGATGGCCGGACGCGACCTCAGCGGCCTCGACCTGCACCGCCCCTATGTGGACGAAGTCACCCTCACCTGCCCGCAATGCGGCGGCGAGATGAAGCGCGTCCCCGAACTCATCGACGTCTGGTTCGATTCGGGCGCCATGCAGGTCGCGCAGTGGCATTACCCCTTCGAAAACCAGGAAATCTTCGCGAAACAGCACCCCGCCGACTACATCTGCGAAGCCGTCGATCAGACTCGCGGCTGGTTCTATTCCCTCCACGCCATCAGCACCCTGCTGTTCGACGACGTCGCCTTCAAGAACGTCGTCTGCCTCGGCCTGATTCTGGACGAGGACGGCCTGAAAATGTCCAAATCGCGCGGCAACATCGTCGACCCGTGGGATGTCATCAGCGCCCACGGCGCGGACGCGCTGCGCTGGTATTTCTACACCGCCGGCCCCCCCGGCGACAGCAAGCGGTTTTCCCTCAACCTGGTGGGCGGCACCGTGCGCCGCTTCTCCCTCACCCTGTGGAACGTCTACGCGTTCTTCACCACTTACGCCGCGCTGGACGGCTGGGAACCCGACCCGACAACCGAACCGGCCTACACCGAACTCGACCGCTGGCTGCGCTCGGAACTGCACGCCCTGACCAAAGCCGTGACCGAGGCTTACGAAGCCTACGACGCCCTCAACGCCACCCGCCCGGTGGAAGCCTTCGTCGAGCGGCTTTCCAACTGGTATCTGCGCCGCAGCCGCCGCCGCTTCTGGAAGAGCGCCTCGGATGCCGACAAACACGCCGCCTACAGCACCCTTTACGAGGCGCTGACCACGGTGGCGAAACTCATTGCCCCGGCCATGCCCTTCATGGCCGAGGAACTCTACCAAAACCTGGTGCGCCCGGTGGAACCCGACGCGCCCGAATCGGTGCACCTGGCCGATTGGCCGACCTACGACCCCGCGGTCATCGACGAAACCCTGAACCGCGACATGGAATTGGTGCTCAAACTGGTTTCCTTGGGCCACGCCGCCCGCAACAAGGCGGGCATCAAAGTGCGCCAGCCCTTGCAGGAAGCCGCCTTTGCCGTCGGGCGCGCCAGCGAGCAGGATGTGGTCACCCGCTATGCCGACCTGCTGGCCGACGAACTCAACGTCAAGCGTGTGCGCGTGCTCAGCGGCCAGGGCGAGGCGGTTTCCTACCGCCTGAAGCCCCTGCCCAAGCAACTGGGGCAGAAATACAAGGGCTTGTTCCCCAAAGTGCGGCAGGCCATTTTGGCGCTGGAAGCCGAGCCCGCCGCGCAGCGCCTGCTCGCGGGCGAGCCGGTGGCCGTGGAAGTCGAGGGCCAGACCTACGAGATTTTGCCCGACGAGGTGGAAGTCATCATGGAAGCCCACGGCGGCCTGACCGTGGCTTCGGAAGGCGCTTACCTGGCCGCGTTGAACACCGAGATCACCCCCGAACTGCGGCAGGAAGGGCTGGCGCGCGACTTCGTGCGCTGGGTGCAAAACGCCCGCAAGGAAGCCGGGCTGGAAGTAGCCGACCGCATCCGCCTGACCTACCAGGCCCCCGAAGAAATTGCTCAGGCCGTGGAAGCCTTCCGCAACGAGATCATGGGCGAAGTGCTGGCCGTGGAAATGACCGCCGCCGCGCCGCCCGCAGGCGCCTTCGCCGCCGAAGCCGCAGGCGGCAAGGTGGTGCTCGGCATTCAGAAAGCCTGAGTGCTCCGGCGAGCCTTCCACAGGCGGCGCAGCCATGACCTCATTGCCCCGCAGGGACGCCATCGGGCGGCCTCCCTGCGGGGTTTTTGCTGGCTGCATGGGCACCA
>CAYYRG010000184.1:0-3245 GCA_964474015.1 uncultured Anaerolineaceae bacterium
CGAAGGGAAGTTGGGTCAGAGGCATGGGGGTAGTCGGGTAGTCGGGTAGTCGGGTAGTCGGGTAGTCGGGTAGTCGGGTAGTGCAATTATAAATGAAAAACAGCCCACAACGGGAAGTTGTGGGCTGCTGGTCGGGGCGCCGAGATTTGAACTCGGGACCTCTTCAACCCCATTGAAGCGCGCTAGCCGGACTGCGCCACGCCCCGACAGGCAACGGCGATTATACTCACCCCTTCGCGATTTGGCAAGGTTTTCGCGCCCTTGCCATTCCCTTCAGAAGATGCTAAACTAACCACACACTCTTTTTGGGTTGACAACATGGCCAATCTCATCACTTTAGCCCGTTTTCCCCTCCTCTTTCTTTATGTGGCTTTCCTGTACTATGGCGGCTTCTCCCTGCGTTTTTGGAGTGCGCTGTTCATCATCGTCATCATCGCCATGGACAGCATCGACGGCATGGTTGCCCGCGCGCGGGGTGAAAGCAGCCTGTTGGGAAGCGCCTTAGACATTGCTACCGACCGCACGCTGGAAATCATTTTGTGGGTGGTCTTTGCCCATTTAGGGCTGATCTCCATCGTCGTGCCCCTCATCGTGATTACGCGCGGCACCACGGTGGATGCCGTGCGGGCGGTAGGCATGAGCAACGGGTTGCCTCCTTTCGAACAGGTCAAGTCGCCCATCAGCCGCTTCCTGGTGGCCTCGCGCTTCATGCGGAGCAGTTACGGCTTCCTCAAAGGGGCGGCGTTCATGGCACTGACCCTCGACCTGGCCTTCCACACCCCAGGAGCGCCCTACCCGGCTTTCCACCCCACCGTGCACATCATTGCCCTGGTACTGACCTGGCTCGCGGTCCTCTGGTGCCTGCTGCGAGGCATTCCGGTGCTCGTGGAAGGCTACACCCTGCTCAAAAATCCTCCTGCTGCCAAAAATCGCTAAATCGCCAGCGTTCCCCGCGTGATCACGGGGCCGACGCCCAGGGAAGACGCCAGCCATCACCGAGGAACTCATGGATGTCCAAGACCTCACCACAAGCCGCTACGGTGTCGCCTTTGCCCTGGCTCTGGCGCGCAGTTTGAACCCTCCACTGGGCTACCGGGTCGCGCGCGGCCTTGCCGATTTCCTCACGCTTTTCAAACGCTCACGGCTGATTCAGGCCATCCGGCTAAACCAGTGGGTGGTACACGGCAAAGCCTGGAACGCAGAAGAACTGGCCGTCGCCACGCGTGAAGTGTTGCGTCACGCCGGCCGCTGCCAGTATGACCTGTACCGTCACATGCACGACACCGCAGCCATCCGGCAAATGGTCACGCTGGATGAAAGCGTCTGGCAAGCGGTAGAGGAGAGCCAGGCCAACCGCGCGGGCTACGTGGTGGTTGGGCCGCACTTGAGCAATTTCGACCTGGCCATCAAAGCCGTGGGCATTGCGGGGGTACGGGCGCAAATTCTGGCGATTGCCACCCCCACCAGCGGCTACCTGTGGCAAAACCGCATTCGTGCCACCCCCGGCGTCGAGATTACCCCCATCAGCCCGCGGGCGCTCATTCAGGCCGTCGAGCGACTCAAGCAGGGCGGCATCGTGGTCACCGGTGTTGACCGACCGGTACCCGGCAAGAAAGCCGTGCTCTCGTTTTTTGGGGAACCCGCCCCGCTGCCCACCGGCCACGTGCGCCTGGCGATGGATGCCCGCGTGCCCGTGCGGGTGGTTGCGGCGCGGATGGACGCCGAAGGGCATTACCACGTGACGCTCTCCGAGCCCATCCCCATGCAAACCAACGGCAACCGCCGCGCCGACATTCGGGAAAACGCCCAGCGGGTGCTCAACGTGGTGGAACGCTACATTCGCCAGCGCCCCCTGCAATGGCTGATGTTCTACCCCGTATGGCCTCATCTGCTGCCGGAAGTGCCACGATGAACACCCTTTCTCCCCTCACCCTGATAGGGGTCGGTCTGGCTCTCTTTGCGTCTGGCCTGGCCCACCGCTGGCCGGCCATCGCCCGCCTCGATCGGGGGCTCTTTTTGGCCTTGCACCGTCCCCTCCGGCGCGCCTTGCCCTTCTTCCAGGTGCTGTGGGTGCTGGGCACACTGGAAGGCATCCTTGTGGCGGCGGGGCTGGTGGCCGCGCTGAGCCGCTGGCAAGAGGGCGCAGCCATTCTGCTGGCTTACGGCGTCACCGTGATGCTGGAACGCCTTCTCAAAGAGCGCATCCGGCGGCCGCGCCCCTTCGAGGCCATGCCCCAGGAAGTCCAAATGGGGCAGCCGCGCCGACCGCGCGACCCTTCCTACCCCAGCGGCGATGCGCTGCGGGCATGGCTGCTGGCGCTCACCGTGGCGCGGCTGCTGCCACCGCCGTGGGGCTGGGCGCTGGTCGGCCTGGCTACCTTAGTTTCCTTCGGACGCATTGCTTTAGGCGTGCATTACCCCCTCGATGTGGTCAGCGGCACCGGCCTGGGCTTCCTCGCCGCGGCGCTGGCCGTATGGCTACAAGGGTTGCTCTGAACGCCCCGCAACACGGCCCAAAAAGCAACGCCGCCCCTCGCTTGGGCGGCGTTTTGCGTTATGCCAAGATCCACACCAACACCCGCCGCCGATGGGGGCGACTGCGGTGCTCGAAAAGGTAGATACCCTGCCACGTGCCCAACATAAGTTTACCCTGCCCAATGGGGATGGCAACACCCGGCAATGTCAGCGCAGCCCGAATGTGCGCCGGCATGTCGTCCGCGCCTTCTAAGGTGTGCCGGAACCACGCCTGACCGTCGGGCACAAGGCGGTCGAAGGCTTCTTCCAGGTCGGCGCGGGCGGTAGGGTCCCAGTTCTCGTTCAACACCAGCGACGCGCTGGTGTGCGGCACGAACAGGAAGCACATGCCGGTCTGTACCCCGCTGGCCGCGACCTTTTCGGCCACCGCAGCGGTGATGTCGTGCAGGCCGCGGCCGGGGGTGTGGATTTCGAGAGTGAAAGTAGACCACATGGGAGTCTGGTAGTCAGGTGGTGGGATAGTCAGAGAGGCTGCACGCGCTGAGCGGAGCGACGAACAGGAGCGAAGCCGAAGTGCAGTACTCAACAGCGCCCTTCGACTTCAGTGCTCGATCCGCTCGCTCAGGGTGTGGGCGCGTTTTTGAAGCGCCGCGCCACGAATTTAGATGCCTTCGGCGATGTCGGCCTGGGCCTTTTCCAGAAAGGCTTCCACCAGCATCGGCCCCAAATTCTCGCCGGAGCGCAGCCGCACGGCCACCTGCCCGGCTTCC
>CAYYRG010000185.1:0-3235 GCA_964474015.1 uncultured Anaerolineaceae bacterium
GATCTCACCACTTCGCATTTTACTGTTACAATGTAATCACACGTTACACGACGAGGTTACGTTACAATAATAGTAACCAGTGTCACCGCGCCCCTTGCTGCCCCATCCCCTGCTAGGCCCCATGCATTGTACCCTGCCCGTACCCCATGCTGCATTTCTGGATTTTAGACCCCGACCCCGCCAGCATTTCATGGGCTCGTACCGCGCTCGAGAGCCATTTCGATAGCGCGCGGGTGCTCCTCATCTCCTCAACCCGGGCCTGGAAACACGCCCTCAAACACGAGGCCTGGCCGCAGGCCATCCTGACCGAAGCCTCTCTTCCGTGGGGGACAGCCGAAGAGATCCTGGCATACCTTGCCCGCCAGCACCGCCCCACGCCCGTCCTCTTGCTCAGCGACAGCATACCCGAAGGCGGCGTCGCGCGCCTGCTCGACCGCGGCCTGGACGATTACCTCCCCAAAACACCACCCCAGCCCCTGTTGCTGGCCGCCCGCATCCGGCGGTTGATTGCCGATTACGCCCCCCTACGCCAGCAACTCACTTACCTCAAACGGCTCGACAAGCGGGTATTGACTTCCGACAACCCCCACTTCATTGCCACTGAAGCCCTCACCCTGCTGGCCGAATCAGCACGGGCGGTATGGGGGGCCTCGGTGGTCGTACACAGCGGCAACAGCCAGACAGGCGAAGTGCTGGCTGTGTATCAACCCACGGGCACACGCCTCACCCACGCCGGGGAACATTGCCCGTTGGAGGCGCTCCCCCCCATGCCCCCCATGCTGGAATGGCATTTTTCTGCCATTGAAAAACTTCCCGTCGCCCCCTTGCGCCAGGCGCTGCGCAAGAAAGGCGTTCGCTGGGTTGGGGTTTACCGCCTGCCCATCGGGCCCCACACCTATGGCCTGCTGCACCTGGGGTGGCAGCGGCGGGAAGACGCCACGCCCGCCATGCTTGAATTCATCGCGACGACGGCGCACTGGCTTTCCTCGGCAGTATACCGCGCCATCAAACTGCGCGAAGAGCGCCACGCCCTCTACCAGGCCCGGGCGCTCACCAATCTCGTGCTTTCCCTCAACCGCTCGTTGGATACCAACACCATTTACCATCGGCTGCTGGAAGGCATGCAGGCCGTCATTCCTTACGAACAGGCTTCAGTATGGGAATGGACTGAAGACGGTGACCTGGTCGTGCGCCACATTAGCGGCTACGCTGTCACCCCCGAGGAATTCAACGCCCAAATCAACGACCTCCCGCTGCCCCCGCGGGAATGGCCTACCATGACCATTCTGGCCGAAACCCGCCGCCCCCTGCTGATTCCCGACATCACCCAGTTCCCCGATTGGCAACCTCTGGATTTCACCCAAAACATCCGCTGCTGGCTGGGCATTCCTCTCATTTACAACGACCAAACCATCGGCGCCCTGACTTTAGACGCCCCCGAACCCTACCGCTTTACCGAAGAACACCTGCACCTGGCCCAGACCCTGGCCAGCGCGGCGACCATTGCCTTGCAGAATGCTCGCCTTTTCCAGCACGAGCACCGTCGCCGTGAAGAACTCAACACCCTCCGCCTGGCCAGTCTGCAACTGGTGGCCAGCCTTGAGCCCTCGAAGGTGCTTTCCAACCTGCTGTGGGAAACCCTGCGCATCGTCGACGCCGACGACGCCCACATCTTTCTCTACGATGGCGAAAAAATCACCTTCGGCACAGCCATTTGGGACGGCAAAATTCAAGACCACCCCCTCAACACCCCCCGTCCCCACGGCATCACCTACACCGTTGCCCGCAGCGGGCAAATGCGCGTCGTGCCCGACATCACCAAAGACCCACTGTTTACCGACGCCCCCTGGAAGGGTGCGATCATCAGCATCCCCCTCATCGCCCACGGCAAAGTTCACGGCGTGATGAACGTCGCCTGGCATCGCCCCCGGCTTTTCTCGCGCGACGAAACCGGCTTGCTACAAATGTTAGCCGACTATGCCGCCATTGCCCTGGAAAACGCGCGGCTGGTCGACACCTTGCAAAGCAAAATTCGGCAACTCTCGGTGCTTTCCGCCGCCAGCGCGGCCTTGCGGGAAGCCAACACCCCCCAGGAAATTGCCCAAAAACTGGCCGAGCAAGCCATTCGCCTGGGGAAAGCCGAAAGCGCGATGGTGGTGCACTATGCCGACGAGGCCAAAACCCAGGCCGTGGTGGAATACGTCATCGGGATGGACAGCCGCCTCATCGGCCACTTCTTTTCCCCCACTTCGGGAGGGCTGACACATTACCTGGCGCAGGCCAACCGGTTGGTCACCTTTCGCGACCTGAGCCAATCGCCCCTGCTGCAACACCCGCATTGGGTGCGCCACATTGGGCCGGCGGTCGCCATTCCCCTGCACACCCGCAGCGGCGACATGGTGGGAATGCTGCTGGTCGGGCGGACCCACGGCGCCGAACCATTCAAGGAAGAAGAAATCACACCGCTGGACGCGCTGGCCGAAATTGGCGCTACCGCTTTGCAACGCGCCCATGCTGCCAGCCAGTTAGAAGAAGCCTTCCTGCAAGCGGTGTTAGCCCTTTCCCAGGCGATGGATGCCCGCGACCACTACCACGGCGGCCACAGCAAGCAACTGGCCGAGTGGAGCGTTGCCGTAGCCCACGCCATGGGGCTCTCGGAAGAAGAAACGGAAACCGTGCGACTGGCCGCCTTGCTGCACGACATCGGCAAAATCGGCATTCCCGACGAAATTCTGCTCAAGCCCGGCCCATTGACAGCCCACGAATGGGAAATCATGCGCCAGCACCCCCTCATTGGGGCGCGCATCCTTCGCCCTCTGCGGCGGTTGGAAGCCGTGGCGCAAATCGTCGAAGCCCATCACGAACGCTGGGATGGCAGCGGCTATCCGCGCGGGCTGAAAGGCAAGGCCATTCCGCTGGGGGCGCGCATCCTGGCAGTGGTCGATTCCTACGGTGCGATGATCGACAAGCGGGTGTATCACGCGCCCCGTTCCCACGAAGAAGCCGTGGCCGAAATTCGGCAGCACGCCGGCACGCTTTACGACCCCCAGGTAGTCGAGGCCTTTTTGGAAGTCATCGACTATCTCTCGCCATCGCCGCCTCCGCGAGCCAGCCACGGCCCACACCCCTTTCCGCCAACGCTCAACCCCTGAGGCTCTTGCCGTCCTCCACCGGTGCACTCACTTTTACCCATAAGTCTGAAGAGGTAGAGCGTGGCGAGTACCAGGACGATGAT
>CAYYRG010000186.1:0-1913 GCA_964474015.1 uncultured Anaerolineaceae bacterium
AGGTAGTCCTGCCGGAGGGCCAGCAGGGCGCGGCGGGCCTGTGCGGGCAGGTCGGCGCTTTCGGCGAGGGCTTCCCGGTAGGTGCTCGCTCCGGTTGCCCCTGCGGCCAGCACATCCCCGAAGCCGGGTATGGCCTTCACGGCTTCGATGAAAGCGGCCAGGGCGGCCTTTTTCAGGGCTTGCAGGCGCTGGCTCTGGTCGGGCATGGTTTCCTCCCCTGGGGGCGTGAGGCGCGCGGCAGCAGACGATGCTATTTTACCCCTCTTTGAAGCGCGGCGCGTCGCAGGGGAAAAAAGCCCTGCGAGCGCGGATGGAGGCTTCCGCGGTGCCCTTGGTGGGGGCGCATTCTCTCACAACTTTTTTCAAAAACCTTGTTGTGCGCTTCGTTTTTGGCTATAATGGCGCTCCCAGCGGTGTGAAGGGCGAGAGCCTCACCACCGCTTTTCGTTATCTATCCCGGCTGTTTTTGGCCAGAGGAAGGGGCTATGAGCACAACTTACCTCACACCCGAAGGTTACAAAAAACTGGAAGAGGAACTGGAATACCTGCGCACGGTACGGCGCAGAGAAGTGGCTCAGCGGTTGCATGAGGCGTTGGCCGAGGGTGGAGAATTGATCGAAAATGCGGAATACGAGGCGGCGAAAAACGAGCAGGCTTTTGTGGAAGGGCGCATTCAGGAACTGGAATATCTGCTGGCCAACGCTCATGTGGTGGCCGATGCTTCCACCGACGAAGTGGGCATTGGCAGCAAGGTGCGGGTGCGCTACGAAGATGGCAGCGAGGAAACCTACACGGTGGTTGGCGCAGCGGAAGCCTCGCCGCGTGAAGGGCTGATTTCCAACGAATCCCCCCTGGGGCGGGCGTTGTTGGGGCACCGGGCAGGCGAAGAAGTGACGGTGGAAGCCCCCGACGGCGCGTTCAAGGTCAAAATCATCGCCGTGGGCTAAAGCGCCCAGCAAACGCATTCCAAAAGCACAGCCTTCACGGGCTGTGCTTTTGGTGTTCTGACGCTGTGCGCGGATGCACGCCTGCCCGCAGGGCTTCCCACAGCGGCGGGGAAGCCGCGGCTAACATGGGGAAATCGGCGTCCCGATAGTTCACGCCGGGCTGCAAAGGGAACGGCCCGGCGCCGTCGAGCACGCCCCAATGGCCGCCGGCCTCGGTGAGCAAGAGGGTGGGCGCGGCCAAATCCCAAACTTTGGGGGTGCTTTCCAGCGCAGCAATGGCGACGCCGCGCGCCACCAGCGCCATTTCGTAACCCGCCGAGCCCAAAATGCGCCATTTCCAGGGCCATTCCAGCCGATAGCGGCGCAGACTGCGGGAGCACACCAGGGCAAAAGCGGTTTCGTGGGCGGCATCGACTTCGCGGGTGTGGACGGGAGTGCCGTTGCGGGTCGTCCCCTGGCCGCGTATGGCCACGAAAAGGTCGTCCATCATTGGGAAATAAGCCACCGCGACGGTCGGCTGGCCGTTTTCCAGAAACGCGAGCAGCACGCCCCACATGGGCAGCCCCAGGGCGAAATTGGTGGTGCCGTCCAGGGGGTCGATGACCCAGGCTTCCGTGGTCTCAGGCAGCATGGTGGCGCGCTCTTCGCTCAGCACGGGCACGCCGGGGAAGGCGGCTTCCAGCGCGCGGGTGAGGCGCTCGTCGGCTTCCAGGTCGGCATCGGTCACCAGGGTGTGGTCGGCCTTGCGACGGGGATGGTTCCGGGCGGCCTCGAAGCGCCGTGCCAGGGCCCGCCCCACCTGAAGGGTCAGCCCCTGCGCAAAAAGGGGAAGGGAAGAAGAGGCCATGCAGGTACTCCGGGGTGCGGATGCCCGGCGTCGGCTGCGGTGGATTTCGAGGGCATCCCTGTGCTTCATGCTGTGGCGGTGGGGAACGCCTGCACTTCGGCTTGCTCACCTCGTGCCGC
>CAYYRG010000186.1:2013-3230 GCA_964474015.1 uncultured Anaerolineaceae bacterium
TTAGCGAGCGAAGTCGAAGGACGCTTCACCACCCCATAGCGCGGGCGGTCACGAAGCCTGGGGTTCGGGCAGGCCGCGCAGGGCCACCAGGGCGGCCACGGCTGCTGCCGCGCTGATGGCAAACGCGGTGTGCAGGCTCCACAGGTCGGCCAGCGCACCCACGATGACCACTGCCACCGGTCGGGAAACGAAACTCAGCGCAAGGTAAACGCCGTTGGCGGTGGCGCGGTGGTTGGGGGCGTGGTCTTGCACCAGCGCCATCAGCACAGGCTGGAAAGAAAGCGCCGAAAAGCCCAGCGGCGGCAGCCAGAGCAGCCGCCACCAGCCGTGGCTCAGCAGGAAACCGGCGGCTGCCAGCCCGGAAGCCAGCACCGCGCCCACAATGGTGGGCACCCGCCCGATTTTGTCGCTCCATGAGCCGATGATCAGCGCACCGACCACCCCAAAAAGTTCATACAGCAGGGCAAACGCCAGACCGCCCTGGGTTTTGGTCAGGCCGGTTTCGCTGAGAAAGGTGGGCAAAAACGTGCCCAATGCGCCCAACAACATGCTGCGCCCCAGCACCAGCACGGTCAGGGGCACGGCCAGTCGTTTGAGAATCGGCCACAACTCGCTCAAGGGGCTGCTTTCCACCCTGATGTGGATGCGCCGCACCTCCAGGAAGAGGATGAACGACATCGCCCAGCCGAGCAGCAAGAGCCGCGGCATGCCTTCCAGCCCCCACATGCCCACGGCCCACACCGCGAGCATCGGGCCGATCACGCGCCCCATTTCACCGCCGGCCATGAAAAAGCTCATGCCGCGGCCGGTGCGTTTGGGGGCCAGGTGGGCGATGAAAGCGGGGGCCGGGGCGTGGAAGGCGGCCACGCTGAAGCCGGTCATCAGCAGCAGCGCGGCCAGCGCCCAGTAGTTGGGCATCACGCCCATCAGCGCCATGCCCGTCGCCGTGGTGGCGGGGGCAAAAGCCACGAAATAGCGCAGCGAAACCCGGTCGCCCAGGTAGCCGATGAAGGGGTTGAAGATGGAAGGCGCTTGCAGGAAGGCCGTCAGCAGCCCGGCTTCGGTGTAGGTAAGCGCGAACTTGTCAATCAGCCACGGCAGCAGCGGGGCGAGAAAGGACGAGAAGGTGTCGTGGACGAAATGCCCTGCCGAAACGGCCAGCACGGGCAGGTAGGGGAAGTCGTCGCGAGCGGTGCGTTGAGGGGACATGGAAAGGG
>CAYYRG010000187.1:0-3176 GCA_964474015.1 uncultured Anaerolineaceae bacterium
TGCTGACGATGGTGCCGCCGGGCGCCAGCCCGCACACTTACGAACCCACGCCGGAACAGATGCGTCGCCTGGCCGGGGCGCGTATCCTTTTCCTCAACGGGGTTGGGCTGGAATTTTGGGCTGACAAAGCCGTGCAGGCCGTTGGAAATCCTCACCTGCAGGTGGTGGTGCTTTCCCAGGGCATGGAAATTTTGCAAAGCGGCCCTCACGCCACGGGCAACCCGCATCTCTGGCTCAGCCCTCAGCGGGCGATGAAATATGTGGCCCGCATTCGCGACGCCCTCATCGCCGCCGACCCGGCACATGAAGCCCTCTATCGCGCCAATGCCAGGGCTTATCTGGCGCAGTTGCAGCAACTCGACGCCGAGATCCGCAAGGCCGTGGCGGGCTTTCGGAGCCGCGAGATGGTCACTTTTCACGCCTCGTGGGTTTACTTCATTCATGATTATGGCCTGCATCAGGCCGCGGTGCTGGAAGCCACGCCGGGGCAGGAGCCTTCCGCGGCCGAGGTCGCGAAGATTGTGGAAATCATCAAGGCCACAGGCGCGCCGGCGGTGTTTGCTGAACCCCAGTTCTCGCCGCGCGCCGCCCAGGTGATTGCCCAGGAAGCCGGTGTGCCGGTGCTCACGCTTGACCCCCTGGGCGGCTTGCCCCCGCGTGAGACCTACATCAAACTCATGCGCTGGAATTTGCAGCAACTTCGCAAGGGGTTGGGAGGCACGCCGTGAGCGAGAGACCGCCGATTATTCAACTGAAAGGCGTGACGGTTGCCTATGGCACGGTGCAGGCGCTGGAAGACGTCAACCTGACCGTGCCGGAAGGGGCGTTCCTGGCGATCATTGGCCCCAATGGCGCCGGGAAGACCACCTTGGTGCGGACGATTTTGGGGCTGGTCAAGCCTGTGCGGGGGGAGGTGCTGGTGTTTGGCAGGCCGGCCACGGCGTTGGGGCGGTTGCGCCGCGAGATTGGTTACGTGCCGCAGATGCACGCGGTGGATTTGCGTTTCCCGGTGCTGGTCGAAGACGTGGTGATGATGGGGCGCTATGCCAGGCTGGGGTTGTTCCGGCGGCCGGGCAGGGCCGACCGCGCGGCCGTCGAACGAGCGATGGCGCGCGTGGGGGTTGTGGATTTGCGGCATCGCCCCCTGGGTGACCTTTCCGGTGGGCAGCGCCAACGGGTTTTCCTGGCGCGTGCGCTCGCCACCGAGCCACGCCTGCTGGTGCTGGATGAACCGACGACCGGTGTCGATGCCCATACTTCTCGCTCGTTGTATGAACTGCTGCGCGATTTCCAGCAAGAGGGCATTACCGTCTTGATGGTTTCGCATGATATTGGGGTGGTTTCCCAATATGTGGATGGGGTGGCGTGTGTCAACCGACGGCTGGTAGCGCACGGGCGGCCTGACGTTGTGCTTACGGATGCCACCCTCAGCGAAATGTACGGCTGTCAGGCGATGTTCTTCCACCACGGTAAAGCGCCGCACATGGTGGTGCGCATGGAGGAGCAAGAGCAATGATGGATTTCTGGCACTATGCTTTTATGCAGCGGGCGCTGCTGGGCGGGGTGATGATTGGCCTGCTGACGGCTGTAATCGGGGTGTACGTGGTTTTGCGCGGCATGTCGTTCATCGGGGCAGGTGTAGCGCATGCCTCGTTTGGCGGCGTGGCGTTGGGGTTCCTGTTGGGTATTGATCCTTTGTGGGCGGCTGTGGCGTTTTGTCTGGCTGTGGCCTGGGGCATTGGCGCGGTGACGCGGCGCGGTGGCCTCAAGGAAGACACCGCGGTGGGCATCTTTTTTGCTTCGACGATGGCTTTTGGCGTGCTGTTGATTGGCCTGATGCAGGGCTACAATGTGGATTTGTTCTCTTACCTGTTTGGCAGCATTTTGGCCGTGACGGCAGCCGATTTGCGGATGGTGTTGGGGGTAGGTACATTGGTGTTGTTGACTGTGGCGCTGCTTTACAAGGAATTCCTTTTCATCACCTTCGACCCGGAAACGGCTCGTGTGAACGGTGTGCCCGAACCCGCGCTGTATTATTTGTTGCTGGCGCTGGTTGCTTTGACCATCGTGGTGTCGATCAAAGTGGTGGGCATTGTGCTGGTTTCGGCGTTGCTGGTGACGCCTGCGGCCGCGGCCTATCAGTTGAGCCGCAGTTTTGGCAAGATGATGGCGCTTTCGGCTGTCTTCGGGGTTTTGAGCGTGTTGGTCGGCCTGGTGGCTTCTTATTATCTCAACACGGCTTCCGGTGCGACGGTGGTGTTGACGGCAACGCTTATTTTTGGCCTGGCGATGCTTTGGCGGCGGCTGCGCCCGGCGTGATTTTTGCGTTTTTTGTCGAACTCGTGGGGGAAATGCGCGCAGGATAAGGTAAAATTAAGGCAGCGGCGGGCTGATGCTGGTGAGCGTTGGCTCTTTTCTGCCGTTTCAGGGGGAAGACGGTGCAGGCCGCAGGGCAGCTTGACAATCGAACCTTTATTTCCCTCTCATCCGTGACGTGTATGATTTATGTGTATGATTCTTTTCAGCAATTATTCGGGAGGCTTTATCGATGAGTGCAGAATTTATTGTCCGCTTGCTTGGAATGGTGGCTTTTGGGCTGGGGGGTGTGTTTTGGGGTAAAGATTTGGCTTTGAGCATTGGGGGGCAGCCGGCGCAAACTGCGGTGGTGCTGGGGCTGGTAGGCGCCCTGGCGGGGTTGGTTTTGACACCTTATTTCACCACCCGCCCCTGGCGCGCGTTACGCGGCGCGCTGATGCGTGTTTCGGGGCGTACTTTGTGGGCTGGCCTTTCGGGGCTGATTGTCGGGCTGGGGCTGGCGGCCTTGCTGGCGCTGCCGTTTTCCCTTTTGCCTTCCCCTTTCAAGGAAATTTTGACGTTCGTGGCGGTCGCCGTGTTTGGTTACTTCGGCGTGTTGGTGTTCGTTTCCCGCCAGGATGATCTGTTCGTCGTGCTGCGTAGCATTTTTGGCGGCTGGCGTGAGCACAGTGAGCGCCGCGGCGATGAGAGCCGCGTGATTTTGCTGGATTCCAGCGTGCTCATCGACGGCCGCGTGGTGGATATTGCCCGCACCGGCTTCCTCTCGGGCACGCTGGTCATTCCCCGCTTTGTGTTGCAGGAAATTCAGTACGTGGCCGACTCGGCAGACCCCCTCCGCCGCCAGCGGGGCCGCCGCGGCC
>CAYYRG010000188.1:0-3155 GCA_964474015.1 uncultured Anaerolineaceae bacterium
TTGGGGGGCTGTTTGGCAAGCCAGGCACGCAGGAAGCCCAGGGTGTATTGGTCGGGCGGCGAAGGCCCCCAGCTGTATTCCGGGCCGTGGTAGTTCAAATCGGCAAAGGTGAGCCATTTGTCGGGCCCGTAAAAGCGTTGATTGGCAGCCTGGACGGCAGGGTTGAGTTTGCGGTCGATGGGCACGACCCACGTAAACCGATAGCCCTGGCTCTGCATGTAGCGCCCCAGGTTGGGGTAGGGGGTGTTTTGAAAACTGTATTTCAGCGTGAGGTACTGGGGCTGCTGGGCAATGCGCACGCCGCACAGGGCGCTGGTGTAGGCCATCCAGGAACCCCCGCCCCACACCGGCGAGCGGCTCAGCCCTGAGACCATGTGCCACCCGGCCGCGCTGAGTTCCTGCTGCACCTCACCCATGAGTTTTACATAGCGCGAGTGGAAGACAGGGTCTTTGAGCAGCACGCTGCCGTAAGATTCCAGGAAGAAAAGGTAAACGTTGGGGTGCTCGGCCAGGGTGTAGCGGCGGTAATCGTACACTTTGTAAGGGGAAACCTGCTGCATGGCGCGCACCCGCTGGCGGGTGAGGTCAGCCTGGCGGATGTTGGCAGCGACTTTCAGGCTGAGGCTGGCAACTTCGCCTTCGGGAAGGGCGGCTTCGCTGGGGAAGGCCACGGCCAGGGCCAGCGCCGCCGCGGCTAATGCCAACACGACGCCGCGGGTCAGGGGGTGCAGCCTTTGGGGGTCAACACGGATGAATGGCGTCGCGGCGATTTGGTAGATGAGCCCAATGGCCACTACCAACCCCAGCACGCTGGCGGGGTAGGCCCACCAGGGAAGGGTGAGGCTGTCGAGCACGAAGCCAATGCCGCCGCCCAGAAAAGCCCAGTCGTTGTAGAAATTGGGCGTGTTGTGGTAAATGGCGACGTCGACGGCTTCGTAAATCTGGTAAGCAAGGAAAGCCAGCAGCAAGGCAAAAGCCAGCCAGCGGAAAACTCGCCGCCCACGCGCCGTCCACAGGCGGGGGAAAGCCACCCACACGGCAAAGAGGAGCGCCCATTCCAGCCCCACGCGCCAGAGGTCGTAGTTTTCCCGCGTGTAGAGCGCTGCCCACCGATGCACGGCGGGGAAGAAGGCGCTGCCCGGCGCGGTGAGGGCATACATGGGCGCGAAGAGCAAGAAATTCCCGGCCAGAAACGCCAGCCAGAATATAAAATTGTTCTTATTTTGTAGCGATAATAAATCTTTCATCGGCGGCGATTATACTCGCTTTTGCTGATCTGACCAAGAGATTGGATGAAGTTGGGCGCGATGAGAATCTGCCCGTGTGTTACGGGATGGGCATTTGGCAGATCGCCGATGCTGTCACCGCTGCCTGCCGAAGAGCTGGCTATGTTTGCTCGTTGCGGTCGGCCTCACGCAAAGCGGCTTCGATGAAAGGTGCGCGTTTGATGCGTTGTCGGTAGTTGGGAATCAGTCGCGCATAAGGCTCATCGAGGAGGGGCGAGGAAATGAGGAAGTCAGCCGTGGCCCGGTTTGAGGCTGTGGGGATGTTGTAGAGCACGGCAATTCGCAGCAAGGCTTTGACGTCGGGGTCGTGGGGTTGGGGTTCCAGCGGGTCCCAGAAGAAGATCAGGATGTCGATTTCGCCGTCGGCGATCAGTGCGCCCATTTGTTGGTCGCCGCCGAAAGGGCCGCTTTTCAGGCGAATGACCCGCAGGCCGGTTTCCTTTTGGATGAGAGCGCCGGTGGTGCCGGTGGCGTAGATGCGATGGCGGCTCAGCGTGCCCTGGTTGAACGTCACCCATTCCAGCAGGTCGCGTTTGCGGCCATCGTGGGCGACCAGCCCGATGTGTTTGTGGGCGCGTAAGGGGATTTCAATATAATCGCTCATTGTTTCCTCGGAGGGGAGGAGGCAGCCGCTCAAGGCTGCCAGGAAAGGAAATTCGCCAGCACCTGGAGTCCCACGCGTTGGCTTTTCTCGGGGTGGAACTGGACACCGAGGAGGTTGTCGCGCCAGACGGCGCTGGCAAAGCGGAGGCCGTAGTTCGTATAGCCAATAACATCCTCGGCGCTATCGGGAAGGCAATAGAAAGAGTGGTTGAAATAGGCGTAGCCGCCGCTCTCCAGCCCCGGGCGCAGGGGGTTGGGGCGCGCCCATTCGACGAAGTTCCACCCCGTGTGCGGGATTTTCAGCCCCTGGGCGCGCAGGGTTTCCGGGAAGGCGACCACGCGCCCTGGCAGCAGCCCCAGCCCCTGGTGCTGCCCCATCTCTTCCCCAATCTCGAAAAGCGCCTGCATACCCACGCAGATACCCAGCAAGAGCGCCCCCCTGTGTACTGCTTCCAGCACGGCGTCTTCCAGCCCACGTTGGCGCAGTCCGGCCATGAAGTCGCCGAACGCGCCCACCCCGGGCAACACCAGCCGCGAGCCCTGACGCACTTGGCCAGGGTCGTCGGTACGCTGTACTTGCGCTCCGACGGCTTCCAATGCTTTGTGCACCGAACGCAAATTGCCCGTGCCGGCATCGATAAGTACGACCTCAGTCATGGTTGGCAGGCTCCTTTTGGAAAAGATACCAGACCATAAAGCCATTGGGCTTCCGGTAGTGGGTTTGCGGCGGCGGGAAACCGGCTTCAGCCCCCAAGGCGGTGATTTCCTCGGGGGTGTAAGCCCGGGTCAGGGAACTGATGCCGCCCCAATGCTCCACCCGCTCGAACCAGGGGGCAATGCGGTGGTGGCCGTCGACGTCGGCCATCAGCAGCACGCCGCCGGGCTTGAGCACGCGAAAGATTTCCCGAAAGACCTGCTGGGGTTCGGGCAGGCAATGGAAAGTCATCACCAGGGTGGTGAGGGCGAAGGTATTGTCACTAAAAGGGAGCGCGGGGGCGCTGGCCTGCACGAACCAGGGGCGGCGTGGCCCAAAGGCCAGGCGGTCGGGTTTGAAGCATTCGTAGGTGATGTCGATGCCTACGATTTGCCGGTCAGGCAGGGCGCGGCTGAGGAAGGCCGTGCTGAAACCCTGACCAGTGCCGATTTCCAGCACCGGGCCGGGGTGCAACCGCGGCAGGCGTTCCAGCCCAAAAGCATATGCCCTGGTAGAGCGGGCCATGGGCAGGCGGGCGAAAAGGGGTTTGAGTGAAAGCATGATTCCGCTCC
>CAYYRG010000189.1:0-3123 GCA_964474015.1 uncultured Anaerolineaceae bacterium
ATGGAGACGTCAAAGGTGCCGCCGCCCAGGTCGAAGACCAAAATGGTCTCGTTGGTCTTCTTGTCCAGCCCATAGGCTAAGGCTGCGGCAGTCGGTTCGTTGATGATGCGCAGCACCTCAAGGCCGGCGATTTTGCCCGCGTCTTTGGTGGCCTGGCGCTGGCTGTCGTTGAAGTAGGCGGGCACGGTGATGACGGCCTTGGTGACCGGCTCGCCCAGGTAGGCTTCGGCATCGGCCTTCAGTTTGGCGAGGATCATCGCCGAGATTTCCTGGGGCGTGTAATCTTTTCCGGTCGCCGGAATGTGGACGCGCGCATCGCCTGCAGGTCCCTTGATGACTTTGTAAGAGACCATCTTGCGTTCTTCTTCGACCTCGTCATAGCGCCGCCCCATGAAGCGCTTGATGGAGTAGATCGTGTTTTCGGAATTGGTGATGGCCTGGCGTTTGGCCAGTTGCCCCACCAACCGCTCGCCGCTTTTGGTGAAAGCAACCACCGACGGGCACAGGCGCGAACCTTCGGCGGTGGGAATCACAACCGGGTTGCCGCCTTCCATGACTGCAACCACGCTGTTGGTCGTCCCCAGGTCAATGCCAATAATCTTGGCCATAGAAAACCTCCTCTTTGTTCGGGTTCAGGCCGCGGGGGCCTGTTGTTTTCCTTGGAATGTGCATCTTTAGCATACCAGCACTTTGCAAGAAGTTTATTAACAGGGCGTAGGAAAAAGATTAGAGTGGAAAGGGCCAAAGCGTGGTAGACTTTAAGTGAGTGGCGACACTCGTTGCTTGCATCCGATGTTTCCTACCATACCAAGGAGGAAGTGCAAGATGAAAGCCAAAAAGTTACTTGCTCTGATCGCCCTTCTGGCCTTTGTGTTGCCTGCCATGCTGACGGCGTGCGGCTCGAAGGCCACCCCGACCCCTGCCGCGCCGGCCAAGACGGAAGCCCCCGCGGCCACGGAAGCGCCCGCGACCGAGGCCCCGGCGGCGACTGAAGCGCCCACCAAGGCGGCCCCTGAAAGCCCGCTGGGCGTCAAGCCGGAAGACCTGCAAGGCGTGACCATCACTTTCTGGCACGTCTGGAGCCGCGGCACCGGCGAACAGCTCCAAAAACTGGTGGATGAATTCAACGCCACCAACAAGTGGGGCATCACCGTGAAGGCCGAAAACCAGCAGGGCTACGGCCAGATGTTCGACAAGATGAACGCTGCCATCAACTCCGGCGACCTGCCCAACATTGTGGTGGGCTACAACAATCAGATGGCCGCGTGGGACGATGCCGGCGGCGTGATTGCCGACATGAACCCCTACGTCAACGATCCGGTTTATGGCCTTTCCAAAGAAGAACAGGCTGACTTTTACCCCACGTTCTGGAACCAGGACGTGATGAACGGCAAGCGCCTGGGCTTCCCCGTGATGCGCTCAGCGCAGGTCATGTTCTACAACGTCACCTGGGCGAAGGAACTGGGCTTCGACAACCCGCCCAAGACCATCGACGAATTCAAGGCCCAAACCTGCGCCGCGGCTCAGGCCAACAACAGCGATGACAACCCCGACAACGACGGCACCGGCGGTTACATTTTGAAACCCGGTGCTTCGGTGATCGCCAACTGGATTTGGGCCTTTGGTGGCGACATTGTGGACGCCAATGGCAAATACACCCTCGACACTCCCCAGGCCGTGGAAGCCCTCTCTTACCTCAAAGACCTCTATGACCAGGGCTGCATCTGGAGCGGTGTGAACAAATACCCGAACCCCGAGTTCGCCACCCGTCAGGCGCTGTTCACCACCAGCAGCATTGCCGGTCTGCCTTACCAGGCCAAAGCAATGAAAGAAAACAACAGCACCGATGAGTGGACGCTCATCCCCTTCCCCTCCAAGACCGGCAAGCCGGTGATGGATGTTTACGGGCCTTCCTTCGCCATTGTGAAGTCCACCCCCGAGCAGCAACTGGCTTCCTGGTTGTTCATCAAGTGGTTCACCTCGCCTGAGAACCAGGCCAAGTGGGTGGAAGCCAGTGGCTATTTCCCCACCCGCAAAGCCACCTTCAAGTACCTGGGTGACTACATCAAGTCGCATCCGCAATGGGCTGCCGTGCGCGCCATGGTGGAGGCCGGTTACGGCAAGTTCGAGCCGCGCGATGCCTCCTGGAACGCGGTGCGCCAGGCAATGGGTGATGCGTACGCCCAGATCTTCCAGCAGGATTTCAAGAAAGACCAGATTCCGCAGGTGTTGAAAGACCTGCAAAAGCAGGCGGAAGAGGCTTACGCCGAAGCCCATCAGTAATCCGCACTGTGCAAGGAATGCCAACGCCCCCGACCTGGTCGGGGGCGTTTTTTGTCGCTCGCGTTGCGCCGCGGATGGTCAGGGCAAGGGCAGCAGCCAGCCGCGGCTTTCCAGATAGTGCAGCACTTTTTGGACGCTTTCTTCGACGGTTTCTTCCGCGGTGTGGCAGACGACTTCAGGGCTTTCCGGCGGTTCGTAGGGGTCGGAGATGCCCGTGAAGTTTTGAATTTCACCCGCGAGGGCCTTTTTGTAAAGGCCTTTCACATCGCGGCGGATGACCTCTTCCAGCGGGGCATCGACGAACACCTCGACAAAGTTGGGAATGCGCTCGCGCACTTTGTTGCGTGTCTCGCGATATGGGGAAATCAGGGCGCAAACCGCAGCCACGCCGTTGCGGCTGAGCACTTCGGCGACCCAGCCCACGCGCAGCACGTTCGTATCCCGGTCTTCTTTGGAAAAGCCCAGCCCTTTGCTGAGGTTGGTGCGGATGACGTCGCCATCCAGCACTTCCACTTTCATGCCCCGGCGGCGGAGCTCTTCGGCCACGCCGCGGGCGATGGTCGATTTTCCTGCACCGGAAAGGCCGGTGAACCATACGGTAAAACCTTCGTGTTCCATGATGCGGTGCTCCTGAATTTGAAGTGAGGCATTACGGTGCAGCGGGAGGCAATTTTTTGAGCCCCTCGATGAGCACGCGGCTGACTTCGGGGCGGGTGAATTCCGCAGGTAGCGGTTCGCCGCGGCGCAACATTTCCCGCACCTGCGTGCCGGAGAGGTAAACCCAGTCCTCCTTGCCGTGGGGGCAGGTTTTGGCCGTGACCACGGCCTGGCATTTGCGGC
>CAYYRG010000190.1:0-3102 GCA_964474015.1 uncultured Anaerolineaceae bacterium
CCTGCAGGAGCAAAACCGGTGGTGCTTGGGGGAGGGCAACCACCGGTTTTGCTTTTGGGAAAAGGGACGTCCATGTTTGTCCACATTTGTCCACGTTTGTCCATATTTGGGCACATTCTTCTTGACAAAAAGATGAAAGCAGGATAAGATAGTGACGTGTCGCTTCTTGCCCGGCGCGTCGAAACGCAAGGGGGAAGTAGCATGGCAAAATCCGGTAAGACCATCAGGCACCCAAAAACATCGGCTTCACAAACAAAAGGAGGGCCACTGTGGCTGTATTGAGCTTTTTGTTGGGCGTGTTGGCGTTGGTAGGGACGTGCGTCGCTTTGATTCCCCTGGTCAACCTCCTCAATTGTGTCGCGCTTCCCACCGCGCTGTTTGGCCTGCTCTTCGGGGTGGCCAGCCTGATGCGCACCCCGGAAGGCGAGAGCCATAACAAGCTGGCCGTGGCCGGGGTGGTGCTTAGCAGTCTGGCGCTTCTGGTGGGCGGCGTGCGTATGCTGATTAGCCTCCTGAGCACCGGCGGGTTGGTGTAGGCTATGGAAAGCCCATCCGTACCTTTGCCGGTCGTGCTCCGCCATGAGAAGGAGAGAGCCGCGCTGGCCATCGCATTGGCCCTGCTGATGGCGTTACTTGCCCTTTTGGGCGTTGTGAGCATGGGGGCGTTGCTGATCTTGTTGCCCCTGGTGATCTGGTTGACGGCAACTTTTCTGAGGGTGGAGCACCGCCGTATTTTCGGCAACGCCGTGCGGGTGAGCCGCGAGCAGTTGCCCCAGGTGGCCGAACAGGGGGCGAGGGCCGCCGCGGTGTTGGAAGCGCCGCCCTTCGAGATCATGGTTGTGGAAAACCGCCAGGCCAACGCGTATGCCTTTGGCTGGTGGCATCCCCAGGCGGTTGTGCTGACCTCGGGTTTGGTGGAAATGTTCTCGCCCGACGAACTCCGCTTTGTCATCGGGCACGAGGTCGGGCACATCCTTTTGGGGCACACGCGCATCACCTCGTTGCTGGGGGGCATGGTGGGAGTGCCGGGTATTCCCGTGCTCTCCGTCATCGGCGGCTGGGCCTTCCGCCGCTGGAGCCGCCTGGCCGAGTATTCTGCCGACCGGGCCGGGTTGATGGCCGCAGCCTCGTTGGAGGCTGCCGAACGCGCCCTGACGAAGTTGATGGTTGGGCCGCGGCTGGCCTCTCAGCTGAACATGGAAAAGGTGCTCGACCAGCGAACCGAACTGGACGGCGAGTGGACGGGTGATATGGGGGAAGCCTTGATGACGCATCCCTACCTCGTGCGCCGTCTGGCCGCGTTGCAGGCATTCTGGCAGGCCCACGAGGAAGAAATCCGCGCTCGGGCGGCCAGCCGCGCCGCTGTGCCTTTGCAGCCCGGGCCTCGCTTTGGCTTTGGCGAGGTGCAGCAGCAAGACCCGCTGACCCGCTGGTTGGAACGGGCGCGGCCTGCCCTGACGGCGGCGGCGCGCTGGAGCGCCCTCTATATCGTGCTCTCGGCGGTGGCGCTGCTGACGGGCTGGGCTTCGTTGGCCGTGACGCTGTTCCTGCAGGCCCTTCTGGGGCTGATAGCCGCGTGGCAGGCTGCCCGCCAGTCCTGCAGGCGAGGTGATGGGCGCGGTGAGGCGCTTCTGCAGGCCGTGGGTGCGGCGTGGCTGTTGCTGGGCGGCGCGACGGGGTTGATCTTGCTTGCTGCCGTGGTGGCGGGGGCGGAGTCGGCCGGGGTGCTGATTCCACTCATGGTGCCTTATCTGGTTTCCCTGCCGGGAATCTGGCTCCTGAGCACCCTGGGGGCGGGGCTGGCAGGGGTGGTGGCTTTTTCTGTGCCGTGCAAAACTGAAGATGGAGGCGAAAAGTGAGCAAACAAAAGCGGTGGGGAATATGGGTTTTGGTCGTGTTGCTCCTGGCGGTAGGGATGATGCTTCCCGCGCCGGCGCAGGCCTCGGCGGAAGAAACGCCGCTTTCCCTGTGGGTAAACTGGGTGGACGTCAGCGGGTTCCCCGAGGTCACGGTGTATTTGAGCGTCTGGGGTTCGAACGGCTTGCCGGTGAGCGGTTTGGCCGCCGACAACTTCCAGATTCAGGAAGACGACGGCTCCCCCTTGCGGCCTGAGCGGGTGAAAGAGGATTCTCAGGCGCCTTTGCAGGTTGTGCTCGTGATGGATGTCTCCGGCAGCATGGCCGGGAAGCCTCTGACCGATGCCAAAGCGGCTGCTGCCCGTTTCCTGGACCGCCTTGGGCCCGGTGACCAGGCCGCGCTGATCGCTTTTTCCGCTCCTGTGGACCCCGACCCTGCGCATCTGGATGCCAAACGGGAATTGGGCTTTACCTCGGACCTGACCCCGTTGTACGGCGCCATCGAGAACCTGCAAAGCGGAGGAAAGACCGCCCTCTACAACGCGGTGCAAAAGGCGGTTGGGCTGGCGGCAGCCCTTCCGGTGGGGCATCGCGCCGTGTTGCTGCTCACCGATGGGCGCAACGACCCGCCGGATGTCGGCGACCCCGAGGCGGCTATTGCCCTGGCAAAGCGGGCGCACGTCCCCGTTTTCGTCATTGGGCTGGGGAAAGACATCGATGTGGCCTACCTGCAACGCTTGGCGGGAGAGACCGGCGGCCTGTTCCGCAGCGCGCCTTCTTCGGCGGAACTGGCGCGGTTGTTCGACGACATGGCAACGTTGCTGAAAACCCAATACGTCCTGACCTACCATTCCGGTCTGCCTGCCGATGGGGCGCAGCACACCCTGACCGTGACGGTGCATACCACTCAGGGGCAGGCGGCCTCGGCGGAAGGGGTTTCCTTTGGCCCCCTGCCCCAGGCGCAGCCGACCGCCACACCGCAGCCCACGCCCACCGCTGCCCCTACGCTCGCGCCCACGGCGACATCCATGCCCACCCACACCCCCACCGCCTTCGTTGCCGCCACACCCACGCGCCTGGCGGCTTCCCCGCCGCCCTCGTCGGGGAACGGCGCGCTGCCCTGGCCATGGCTCGTGGTCCTGCTGGCGGGCGCAGGGGCGGTAATCGGGCTGCTGGCGCTGGTGTTGCGGCGGCGCAAACCGCCGCGTGAGTTCTGCGCCCAGTGTGGTTACGACCTGACCGGTCA
>CAYYRG010000191.1:0-1703 GCA_964474015.1 uncultured Anaerolineaceae bacterium
TGGCGTTGCGCTGAATCAGGGCGATGTGCTCGCGGTCGAAGGGCTTGGGGGCAGAGAAGAGGGTCAGCAAAGGTTTCATGGGTTCACCGAGGGGCGGCAATACAGTGCGCCAATGGCATCGGTGGCGCAGGGGGTGCCGCCGTTGTGTTTCAAGAGCGCCTTCCACCACAAACGGCTGCGGTCGGCGCCGGGTTGCCACAGCAGCACGACCGCGCCGCCATGCGCCCGCCATTGTATCAGACGCGGGTTTTCCGCGGAAGCCTCGTCCCACAACATGTAGTACGGCAGTTCGTTCAGGGCGAAGGCGGGGCGCTCCAGCCAGATGAGCACTCCGGGCCAGTTGTTGGAATATAGCGGGGTGTTTGCTGGCAGAGCGGCCACGTCGTGCAGCACGCCCGTGGCCATGCTTTCCTGCCACGGACGCGCCGTATAGCCTTCCCCAAAATAGCGCATGGTGAGCAGCGCCTGGTGGGCTGCCGAGGCGGGCGATTTCATCCACCCCAGCAAGGCAAGCATGGCAACCGCCGCGGCGATTTGTTGCCGCCGCGCCTGCTCAGGCCACTTTGCCTGCGCCCACGCGGCCAGCGCGGCCAACCCGCTCACCAGCCACATGGTGAAGGCGGGAGTGTACATGCGAAAATCCAGCGCCGGAGGTGGGGCGATGAAGACGAACATGAAGGCCAGAAAGGGAAACCAGGCGAAAGCATCCAGCGCAGCCAGCAAACTCAGCGTAGCCAGCGGGGAAGCCGCCGCCTTGCGCCCGCGGGCAACCACCACCACCCACCCGGCAGCCAAGGCGACCACGGCAACCCAGAAGGCGACAATGGCCCCTAAGGGCGGGTGAAGCCAGTAAGGGAAAATCGCAGCCAGGAAGGTGTTGCCGGTGAGGCGCAGGAACTGAGCGAAAGCGGGCAGCCAGTGGTGAGGTGGGGTCCATCCTCCTGGCGACTGGCCGGCCACGCGGCTGTAAGCCATCCACGCGCCAAAAGGCAACAGGAAGGCCGCCCCGCTGAGGAGCGCCCGCCGCAGCCGTGCGCGCCAGGGCTTTCCCCGCCACAGGAGCAACGGCGCGAGCACCAGCGCAATGCCTGCGTGCAGCCCGGCATAGCGCACGAACACGCTCAGCGCGGCCACTATTACTGCAGCCCACCACCATCGACGGTTGCCGCCGTGCAGGCTGCGCCACGCGCTGTAGAGCCATGCTGCCAGCATGACCAGGAACGGCGGCTCCGACATCAGGCTGGTAAACGCGCGCGCCACGGGCAAACTGGTCGCCAGCAGCACCATCCCCAGCAAGCCCACAACAGGGCGGTCGCTGGCTTCATACAGCCACCAGCCGACGAGGAACAGGAACAGCGCGAGGGAAAGCACATCCAGCACGCGCCCGGCGGCAATCCAGTCGTGATGAGTCAGGGTCATGGCCCCGGCGAGCAGGGTGGGGTAGCCCGGCGGATAGTGCGTCAGCAAGATGACGCTGCCGTCGCTTTGCAGGGAAAGCACGCCTTGCCCGGCGAGAATGTGCCGGGCAGCGTCGACGTAGGCTGCCGAGTCGGTATAGGCCCACGGCCCCCAGGGAGCCAGGGCGTAAGCATATACGGCGGTGGCCAGGGCGGCGGCTGCGGCTATGGCCAGCAGCGCCAGCAGGCGGGGCTTGTGAGGGAAAGGAAGGTGAGAGGGCATGGGGGGTAGTCGCGTGGTCGCGT
>CAYYRG010000191.1:1803-3090 GCA_964474015.1 uncultured Anaerolineaceae bacterium
GGTAGTCGCGTGGTCGCGTTGTCAGGTGGTCGGGGCGTTGCCGGGGGTCAGGTTGTGGGCACGAGGCGGCGGTAAAGATCGAGCAGGCGCTGGAAGTTTTGCGGCCAGTTGGCCCTGGCTTCGGCACGGGCGCGGGCGGCCTGGCGCATGGCGGCAAGGCGCTCGGTGGGTGTCCGCGCGGCTTCCACCAGTTTTGCAGCCAGGGCGGGCGCGTTGCCGTCGGGGAACAACCAGCCTTGCGCGTCCTCTTCCACCCATTCACGGTTGGAAGGGATGTCGGAAACCAGCACAGGCAGGCCGCTGGCTAAGGCTTCCATGAGCGAAACCGACGAGCCGTCGCTGTGGGAGGCGCTGAGGTAGAGGTCGGCGGCGTGATAATAGCGAGGCAGGTCGCGCTGCGAAACCTGCCCGAAGAAATGCACCCGGTCGAGCAGGCGGGCTTCTTGAAAGGTGCGGTGCAGCAGCGGGGCTAACGAACCGCCGCCGAGGAGCATTAGCCGCAGGCGGGGTTCCTGCCGGGCGGCCTGCACGAAAGCCCGTGCCATGACGTCGACGCCGTAGATGGGTTCCCATGAGCGGTTGTGCAGCACCACGAAGGCGTCTTCCCAGCCCAGGCGGGCGCGCAGGCCGTCGTCGGGTGCGGGGGCGAAGTGCTGCAAATCAACCCCCCAGGGGAACACGGTGATGCGCCCGGCGGGGAAGCCAAAAGCCTGCGCGCGGCGCGCCACGGCCTGGCAGTCGGCCACCAGCGCATCGCTGCGGCGGAGCACGAAGCGGGTCAGGCGGCGGTAAATGGCGCTGCGCTCGGCGTCGCGCTGCAGGTCGTAGCCCCACGACATGCTGACCAGCGGGTGAAAGCCCGCCAGCGCGGGAAAGACAGCCACGGTCTGAATGGGGCCCGCATGGACGAGGTCGGGCTGCACCTGCCGCAACACCCGCCGAAAATCGGCCACCAGGCGGGGAAAATCGCGCCAGCGAAAAGGGCGCTGCCCACCCCGCCAGGGAATTTGCCGCACCGCGGTTGGCAGGGGGCGGTCTTCGGTCTGCCGCGGGCCGCGTTGCAGGCGCAAATAGTGGATTTCATGCCCGCTTTCGCTCAGCGCGGCCAAAAAGCGGTGGTCGTGGGGCGTGTAGTCGAGGGAGAAGTAGAGAAGGCGCATAGGGAAGATGCCCTGCGGTGATGTCTCGCGAGAGCCGCAGCGCCAAAGCCGCGGGACGACCCGCAGTGCGTTATTATACCGCCGTCGCCGCCGGGCCGCGCCCGGCGCGCTCAGGCGTTGGTGGGGG
>CAYYRG010000192.1:0-3056 GCA_964474015.1 uncultured Anaerolineaceae bacterium
GCCGACTATGTGCTCATGGTGGCCGAAGCCTATCAAGGCGATGGTGACCTGGCCTCTGCCCGCCGCGCGCTGGCTTTGTTGGGGGGCGACCCCGTTGCCGTGGTGCGGTCGGCGATTGCCTTTGGCACCGCGCATGGCTACGCTTCGCAAGATCTTTACGCTTTGCAGCAACTGCTCACTGCCCTGCAGTCTCACCCCGTGGAGGGAAGCAGCCCATGAACCATCGTCGGCCGTGGTTTCTGTTGACTGGTTTGCTGCTGGGGTTGGGGGCAGGGTTGTTGCTGGCATGGGTGGTGTTTCCGGTGCGCTACACCGAAACGGCGCCCGACACCCTGCGGCCGGATTTCAAGGAAGCCTACCGGGCGCTGATTGCCCGGGCTTATGCTTATGACCACAACCTGCCGCGTGCACAGGCCCGCCTGCGTTTGTTGGGGGAAAGCCACCCTGCCGAGGCGCTGGCGGCGCAGGCGCAGCGGGCGCTGGCCGCTGGCAGGCCCCCGGCGGAAGTGCACGCCTTAGGGGAACTGGCGGCCGCGTTGGGGCAGGCGCCGGGCGTACCTCCGCCCGCGACGGGCGCTCCTCCAGCCACGGCCACCCATGCGTCGGCAAGCGCATCCCCCACGGCCACACCTACCCTGGGCGCGGTGGTTTCCCTCACCGCCAGCCCGATACCTTCCCCCCTGCCCTCGGGTTTCCCTACGCTGCCCCCCACCCCGACGCCTCTGCCCACCCGCACCCCGCAACCCGTCAGCACGGCTGGCGCGCCGCTGGTGTTGCGGGCGCTTAAACCGTATTGCGACCCCGACGCGGGTCCGCTGCTGCGCATTTTCGTGCGCGACGCAGCCGGCAACCCCTTGCCCGGCGTGGAAATCAACATTCACTGGCTGGGCGGCGACGAACGCATCTTCACTGGCCTGAAGCCCGAAATCGACCCCGGCTATGCCGATTTCCTCATGGCGCAGGATGAGGTGTATCAGGTGCGCCCCGCTTATGGCGTCGCGGTGACCGATTTGCGCCCCCGCGAGTGTCAGACCGACGAAGGCTCCCGTTTTTGGGGTGGCTGGACGTTGACGTTCGTGCAGCCATAGCACCACGCTCAAGGAGATTGTGATGGCTTTTACCCCCGGGGCTCAGGTTGGCCCATACCAGATTTTGGAACAATTGGGGCAGGGCGGCATGGCGACGGTGTATAAGGCGTATCATCCCGCGCTGGACCGCTATGTCGCGCTGAAGGCTTTGCACCCGGCGTTTATGGAAGACCCCAATTTTCTGGAACGTTTCCGGCGCGAAGCGCGCGTGGTGGCGCGCCTCGACCATCCCAACATTGTGCCGGTGTACGATTTCAGCGAGCATGAAGGCCGCCCCTATCTGGTGATGAAGTTCGTGGAAGGCGAGACGCTGAAAGCGCGCTTGCAACGTGGGCCGCTGGGGCTGGAGGAGATTGGCCGAATTGCCGAAGCAGTTGGGGCAGCATTGACCTATGCCCACGAACAGGGCGTGCTCCATCGCGATGTCAAGCCTTCCAATGTGCTCTTGAGCACCGATGGCCGCATTTATCTGACCGATTTTGGCCTGGCGCGTATCGCCCAGGCCGGGGAATCTACCCTTTCCAGTGATCGGTTGTTGGGCACACCGCAATATATTTCCCCTGAGCAGGCGTTGGGCAAGCGTGACCTCGATGCCCGCACTGACATCTATGCTTTTGGGGTGATGCTCTATGAGATGCTGCTGGGGCGGGTGCCTTATAATGCCGATACGCCCTACGCCATCATTCACGATCACATCTACGCCCCGCTGCCGCGCCCCCGCGACCTCGACCCCAACCTGCCGCTGGCCCTTGAGCGGGTGTTGCTCAAAGCACTGGCAAAGCAGCCAGAAGACCGCTTTGCCGACGTGCCGGCGTTGATGACCGCTTTGCGGCAGGCCATGGCCGAATCGGAAGGCTTTCGCGCCGCGCCCGCGAAGCCGCCGCGCGGGCTGGTACATACCCTCGGCAATGCCCCTGCCCCCGCGGCTGCACCCTCTGCCCGGGGAAATCTGCTGGCCGAGACCGTCGCAGTGCCGTCCGAGGCAGCGCCCTCGGCGCCCGTTGAGGAAGAAGGGGCGGGGCAATCTGCTGACGCCCCACCGGAGGTGTCCCCCTCGCCGCATCGTGCCCGCCGTTGGATGTGGGTGGCGCTGGGCGTGGTGGTGCTGTTGGGGGCGGCGTTTGGGGGCGCGCTGTTGTGGGCGCGCTCGGCTTCCCACCGCGCGGGAACGCAGCCCGAAACACCGCATCATGCCACGGCCACCACCGCACCAACGGCGCTCCAGGCAATTCCCCCCGCGGTGCTTGCCGACCCGGCCTTGGCCGACGCCGTACAGGCGGTGAAAGACAACCCCCAATCGCCGGAAGCCTGGCTGGCGCTTACCGCCCTCGCCTGGGAGCATGACCACCCTGCGTGGGAGACGCTGGAAAAAGGCGTTGCCCTGGCGCGCAAATACCGACAAGGGCAGTTGTTGGCCGATACGGCAGAAGAACTGGCTCACGATGGTTACGCCTTGCCGGCAGCCCGTTTAGGATTGGCGGCTTATACGGTTTCGCCACCGAAAGAGCGCCGCCAGCGTGCGGAAGCCCTCTGGGGGCTGGTCTTTGCGGCTTCCCTGGTGCAAGATTTCCCGCGCTATCTGCCTTTCCAGGCTTTGAGCGCCGTCAACCCGCAACTGGCAGCAGCCGCCTATGCGCGCCATGAATATCTTGTGGCCGGCGACGCTAAGGTCGGCGACCGCTATTTCTTGCCTTTGAAAAAAGCCTACCCCGACCTGCCGGAAGTCATGCTGGTAGATGCCGAGCGGGCTTTTTTCGTAGAACACGATCGTCGGAAAGCCCTTGCTTTGTTGCAAAGGCTGTTCGACCATGCCGAACAGATGCCCGCGTGGGCGTTCCAGGCGGCTCAGGAAGACAAAGCGTTGTTTTCCAGGCAGCCTTGATGCTCGCAGGAACCTTTTTCAGGAGGTTGTGATGCGTAAACCCTTTGTGGCTGGAAACTGGAAGATGCACAAAACCGTCGAGGAAG
>CAYYRG010000193.1:0-3053 GCA_964474015.1 uncultured Anaerolineaceae bacterium
GGGGTTAGTAGGGGGAAGCCAACGCGTCCACGGGGCAGCGGGAAAGGCAAACACCGCACTTGAAACAGTTCTCTTCTTCGATGGTAATTTTGCGGTTTTCATCCAGGTGCAACGCATCGTATACGCAGCTCAGTACACAGAAATTGCAGCCAGTGCACTTTTCAGGAATCAAAATTGGGGGCGCTTCCATCGTTGGAATTTGCTGCCGCAGTGTCAGCCCCTGCAAATCGGCAATGGTGGCATAGCCGTTTTTGTCCATCCACCTGGCCAGTTGTTTGGCAATTTTGCCAAATATCGCCGGGCCGCGGGTAATGGCCGCGGTGCAAATGCCCACCGCGCTGGCTCCGGCCATCAAATATTCCACGACGTCCGTCCCCTTGCTGATGCCGCCCACGCCAATGATGGGCACGTCCACCACCTGGGCAATATCGTACACCATGCGCAAAGCAATGGGCTTGAGCGCCGGGCCGGAAAGCCAACCGTAGCCTTTACCGCCCATCAAAGGCCGACCACCGCGTTCAATATCAATACCAAAAGCAGGGCCAAAGGAATTCGTCGCCACGATGCCATCCACCCCCGCTTCCACCGCCGCAATGGCCGCCGGCTGCGGCTCACGGAAGGGGCTCATCTTGACAAACACCGGCACATCCAGGGCTTCTTTTGCGGCGCGAATTGCATCCTGCATTGGGCGCGGGTCGTCTTCGATATAATGCGTGCTCAGTTCCACTGCATCGGCAAACGGTTTGATTTTCGGGGCCAGTTGAGCAATCTCTTCCGCCGTATAGCCCAGGCTAATGATCACCGGAATGCCCGCCTCATCGGCCAGGCGGCGAATTTCGGGATATTCCACCTCCAACCAGTGCTCCGGCGAGAGTTCCGACCACAATTCGGTATTGAGAAAATAACTCTTCAAATCCCACATGTTGGGGGTGGGCACGTCGGCAGCGCGGGTCGAAATGGTCTTGGTCACCAGCGCACCCACGCCCCCCTCGATGCAGGCCTTGGCCATACGGGCATCACGCACAGGCGGCCCGGCGGCGGGCATAATGGGGTTCTTCAGCGTCCAGCCCAGCAAACGGGTTGTCAGATCAGCCATGTCAGCCTCCAGGAATCAGGGTGTAGGGGTGATGTGTGCCGTTGGCACAGGGGTGGCTTCCACAAACATGACTTCAGGGAAGCCCAACGAGCGCAACAACCGCGCCAGATACGCCTCGGCGTTCCGGCGAGCCGTCAGCAAAATGCCGTCGTCCAGCGCGGCCTGCCGAATTTCCTGTTCGGCGGTACGGCGGGCGGCGGTTTCCAGTTGCACATCGCCATGCGTCAGCAAACCGGTGTCACGGTCATAAACATAAGATTTCTGATTATCCAGCGTGGCGACAAAAACCTCAGGGGCGGGCAAACGCACATACAGCACACCGTGCTGCACCCAAAGGTCTTGCGGCTGAAGTTTTTCCAGATCGACCCCCGCAATGACCACGCCGTGCGCCACGAACAGCAAACGGTCGCCAAACAGGAAGCCCAGTTGGTTCTGGCCTTCCTCAGCGGTGACCACTTTTTCGACCGTGTATTGCACGGTTTCCAAACGCGCCAAACTGCGCACGCTATGAATCACCGTCACAGGATCGGGCAATATGGTGGGGGTAGGGTGCAACACTTGAGAAACCTGGGTGCTCAAAGCCCCTACCGGCTTAAGGGCCACGGCCATCTGCGTTCCCATTTGCTCCACAGGCTGCAAGGCAGCCCGGGCGGCACCCGAAACGATGCCCGTCACCCGGTAAGCCATCCAGGTGAGAATAGCCAGCACTCCCACCACCAACAAATAACCAGCCCACGCGCGACGCGTTTGCATCTTCACCTCCACCGCCATTATACTATAAGCACTTTGCCTCAGGAGGAAACTGCGCCATGCACATCGGTGTGTTGACGCTGCAATTGCACCTGCCCGGCTGCCGGTCGCTGAAAGAAAAACGCGGGCGGCTCAAGCCCTTGCTCCACAGGCTGCGCCGGGAATTCAACCTCTCGGTGGCCGAAATCGAAGCCCTCGACGCCTGGCAACGGGCGGTCATCGCCTGCGCGGTGGTCAGCAACGACGCCATCCATGCCCAAAGGGTGCTGCAAAAAGCCCAACAGTGGGTGGAAACCACCTGGAGTGAAGGCTGGGTGGAAGACGAAGAGATCACGATTTGGTAACTTCCCATTGCGGTTACAATTGAAACATTGAAACATTCCCCTTTTGGAGGAGCATCGATGCCCGAAACCTGGAAACACATCCGCAAAGCCGCCGAGTGGCGGAAGGCCAAAGATTATCGCGACATCACTTACTACAAAGCCCAAGGCGTGGCGCGCATCGCCTTCAACCGCCCTGAAGTGCGCAATGCTTTCCGCCCCGAAACGGTGGACGAGTTGCTCGACGCCTTCCGCGACGCCTGGCTGGATACGCGCATCGGCACGATCTTGCTCACCGGCGAAGGCCCCTCGCCCAAAGACGGCGGCTGGGCCTTTTGCGCCGGCGGCGACCAGCGCGTGCGCGGCAAGGGCGGCTACGTGGGCGGCTATGAACTGCCCCGGCTGCACGTGCTGGAATTGCAGCGCATGATCCGCTTCATGCCCAAGGTGGTCATCGCGGTGGTGCCCGGTTGGGCCGTGGGCGGCGGCCACAGCCTGCACGTGGTCTGCGACCTGACCATCGCCAGCAAGGAACACGCCCGCTTCCAGCAAGCCGACGCGCGCGTCGCCAGTTTCGACGGCGGCTACGGCTCGGCGCTGCTGGCCCGCCACATCGGCCAAAAGCGCGCTCGCGAGGTCTTCTTCCTCGAAAAAGTCTACACCGCCGAAGAAGCCTACCAGATGGGCATGGTCAACGCAGCCGTGCCTCATGCCGAACTCGAAGAAGTGGCCTTCGCGTGGGCGCAAACCATCAACCGCAAAAGCCCAATGAGCATCCGCTTTCTCAAGTACGCTTTCAACCTGGCCGACGACGGCCTGGTAGGGCAGCAACTCTTCGCCGGGGAAGCCACCCGCTTAGCCTACATGACCGACGAAGCCCAGGAAGG
>CAYYRG010000194.1:0-3046 GCA_964474015.1 uncultured Anaerolineaceae bacterium
TTTCCCCCATGCCCCTCTCCGACTTCCTCTCCTCTGCTCGCAAGCATGGCCTGGTCGTTCACGACGACCCGGTTTCGCGTTATCTTTACAGCACCGACGCGTCCATTTACCAGATTCAGCCCCTCGCGGTGGGCTTCCCGCGCGACGGGGACGAACTGGCGGCCTTCGTTGCGCTGGCCGCGGAGCACGGCGTGCCGCTCCTGCCGCGCGGCGCGGGTTCCAGCCTGGCCGGGCAGGCGGTGGGCGAGGCCGTCGTGCTCGATTTGTCCAAAAACCTGCGGCACGAAATCCACATCGACCCCGAAGCCCGCACGGCTACCGTCGCGCCGGGGGTGGTGCTGAAAGACCTGAACGCGGCGGCTTCCCGCTATGGCCTGCAATTCGGCCCCGACCCGGCCTCCGCGGAGCGCGCCACCATGGGCGGCGTGGTGGGCAACAACGCCACCGGCGCGCATTCCATCCTCTACGGCATGACTGCCGACCACCTGCTGCGCGCCGAGGTGGTCTTCGCCGACGGCACCACGGGCGTGCTGGAGCCGCTTTCCCCCGACGCCCGCCCCGCCAACCCGACCACCGCCCGCCTGCTTCGTATAGCCAATGAGTTGCGCCAGCGCGAAACCGCCGCAACCCTCCGCGCCCACTGGCCGCAGGTCTGGCGGCGGGCTTCCGGCTACAACCTCAACTACCTGCTGCCCTGGACGCCTTCCCAGCCGCCTCGCTGGTATGCCGAAGGCACGCCTTACCCGCCCTTTTCCCCTGAAACCGTCCCCCTGCAGGCGCTCCTGGCGGGGTCGGAAGGCACCTTGGCCGTCATCCGCCGCGCCACCGTGCGGCTGGTGGCCAAGCCCCGCCACACCGCCCTGGCCGTGCTGCCTTACCCCAACGTCGAAGCCGCGTGCGACGATGCCCCTCGCCTGCTTTCCTACGCGCCCTCGGCGGTGGAACTGCTGCCGCGCAGCATCTGGGAAGCCGCTCGCAGCGCGCCCGCCTACGCCGGGCTGCTCGATTTCCTGCCCCCGGGCGACCCCGCCGCGCTGCTCATCGTGGAATTTGCCGCCGACGATCCCCGCCTGGCGCAGGCCCAGGCGCGCGCTCTGAGCGGGGAAGGCTTCCTGGCCCTCGACGCCGAG
Source organism: uncultured Anaerolineaceae bacterium (assembly GCA_964474015.1). Lineage (GTDB taxonomy): Bacteria > Chloroflexota > Anaerolineae > Anaerolineales > DRMV01 > DRMV01. The sequence continues at coordinate 1,131 of CAYYRG010000194.1, forward strand.
AGCCAGTCCCACGTCTGGAAGGTGCGCAAGGTGGGGCTGGGGCTGCTGATGGCCCGCCACGGCGACACCAAACCCATCTCTTTCATGGAAGACATCACCGTGCCCGTGGAGCATTTGGGCGATTTCGTCCGTGCGGTGCAGGGCATCATGAAGGAATTTGGCACCGAAGCCGAGTTTTACGCCCATGCTTCCGCCGGCTGCCTGCACATCCGCCCGGCGCTGAATTTGAAAGATGCCCGCGACCGGGGCAAACTGCGCGCCATTGCCCAGGCTGCCATGGAAGCCGGTATTCGCCTGGGCGGCGTCCCCAGCGGGGAACACGGCGACGGCCTGGCGCGCAGCGAGTTCCTGGAAGCCGCCTTTGGCCCCGAAATCATGGCCTGGTTCCGCGCCCTGAAAGCGGCTGCCGACCCCCAGAACATCCTCAACCCCGGCAAAATCGTCGACGCCCCCCGCATGGATGCCCACCTGCGCTACGGCGAGGATTACCGCCCCCAGGGATGGACGCCGGTGCTGGACTTTTCGGCCAGCGGCGGCCTGGTGGGCGCGGTGGAAACCTGCAACGGCGCGGGGGTGTGCCGCAAGACCGACGGCCTGATGTGCCCGACCTTCCAGGCCACCCGCGACGAAGATAAACTCACCCGCGGCCGCGCCAATCTGCTGCGGGCGATGCTGGCAGGCCACCTGCCGGCTGCCGAGGAAGCCGCCTATCGGGCGCTGGATTTGTGCGTGGCGTGCAAGGGCTGCCGTGCGGAATGCCCCTCGGGCGTGGACATGGCGAAGTTGAAGTACGAATTCCTGCATCGCTATTACCAGCATCATCGGCGGAAGTTGCGGGATTGGTTCTTCGCCTATCTGGGGAAATACGCGCCGCGCCTGTGGCCTGCCGCGCCGCTGTTTCGTATAGCCAACACAAAGGCCATGCGGGAGGTGCTTGCCCGCCTGTTGGGGCTGGCGCCTGGGCGCGAACTGCCCATCCCGCAGCGCCGACAGGCCGCCGAGCCGCACAGCGAGCGCCCCACGGTGCTCTACCTGGCCGACCCCTTCACGCGCCATTTCGAGCCCGAGGTGGAAAGCGCCGCCCTGCGCCTGCTGGAAGCCGTGGGGGAGCGGGTGGCCGTGGTGCCGCACCTCGGCGCAGGGCGACCGCTGATTTCCAAGGGCTTCCTCACCCAGGCCAAAGCCGAGGCGCAGGCCGTGGTCGCGGCCATCCGCCGCCTTGACCCCGAAGGCCGCCTGCCGGTGGTGGGGGCGGAGCCTTCCGAAATCTACACCCTGCAGGACGAATACCCCGACTTGCTGCCCGATGACCCCTACGTGGCCGCCCTGGCCCAACGCGCCTGGCTGGTGGACGAGTTTTTCGCCCGTCACGCGGGCTGGCCTGCTCTGTGGGAGGGCGCGGCCGCGTGGGCAGGCGAGCCGGTGCTGTTGCACGGCCACTGCTACCAGAAAGCCCGCCCGCCCGCCGACGACGGCCTGCCGGTGGGGCAAGAAGCCACCGCGGCGATGCTGGAAGCCGCGGGCGTGCCGGTGGAAATCATCCCCAGCGGCTGCTGCGGCATGGCGGGGGCGTTTGGCTACGAAGCCGAGCACTACGACCTCTCGCTGAAGATCGGCGAACTGGTGCTCTTCCCGGCGGTGCGAGAGGCCGGGGAGGACCGCGCCGTGGTGGCGCCGGGCACCTCGTGCCGCGCCCAGATTGAGCACGGCACCGGCCACGCCGCCGAGCATCCGTTGGTGTTGCTGGCGCGGCGGCTTCTCTCTTAGGGCTAATCCACCGATGACACCGATGGGCACCGAGGGGGAAAGAAAACCACAGATTGCACAGATGACGCAGATTTGGGTGTAGGGGAGCGGCACCGCCGCGCCCTTTTGGCTGGTGTAGGGGCAAGGCGCCGCCTTGCCCCTACGAAAGC
>CAYYRG010000195.1:0-3027 GCA_964474015.1 uncultured Anaerolineaceae bacterium
GCTTCCCCGACCTGTACTCGGTGGCCGGCACCATCCACAACCAAACCGGGCGCGCCGTCGAAGTCACCACCCTGATGATGGCCGTGTACCTTTCTTTCAGCCTGGCCACTTCGGTGTTCATGAACTGGTATAACAAGAAAATCCGCTTGGTGGAGCGTTAGCCATGATGAACCGAAACCAAGAACAATACACCACCGGCGAAGTGCTGGCACCACCTACCGAACGCTACACCGTGCTGGGGTGGCTGAAGAAAAACCTGTTCAGCACGTGGTATTACACCCTGCTCACCCTGTTGACGCTGTACGTGCTCTACATCATCATCAAGCCTACGCTGGTGTGGGTCTTCACCCAGGCGCAGTGGCAGGTGGTGGTGGTCAACCTGCGGCTGTTCATGGTGGGACAATATCCCGCAGACCAGATTTTCCGCATCTGGATTGCGCTTCACCTGCTGGCCTTTACAGCAGGGCTGGCGTGGGCGATCTGGTTGCCGCGCTCCCGCCGCATCGGGGCTTTCCTGCTGCTCATCCCGCTGGGGTTCGCCGCCCTACCTTTCATCAGCACCTTCTCACACATCAACTGGGTGATTTTCGACCTCGCGGCGCTGGCAGGCTGGGGACTGGGCACCTGGAAGCCCAAAGCCATGCGGCGCCCGCTGATCGTGCTGCTGCTGGCTTACTTCCCCATCCTCATCCTGCTCATCCTCGGCGTGCAGCCCCTCTTGAAAATCGTCAAGACCAATCTGTGGGGCGGTTTACTGCTGACGATGCTGCTGGCCGTGGTGGGGATTACCGTTTCGTTCCCACTGGGCATCTTGCTGGCCTTGGGGCGCAAATCGGAACTTCCCATTGTCAAACTGTTTAGCATCCTCTACATTGAGATCATTCGCGGCGTACCGCTGGTGACCGTGCTGTTCATGGCGCAGTTGATGCTGCCGCTGTTCCTCCCGCCGCAGATCAAAATCGACAATGTCATCCGGGCGATGGCCGGCATCGTGCTGTTTTCCGCGGCCTACATGGCCGAAAACGTCCGCGGCGGGCTGCAGGCCATCCCCAAAGGGCAATACGAAGCCGCCTGGGCGCTGGGTTTGAACGGCTTTCAGACCACCTTCTTCATCATTCTGCCCCAGGCCCTGCGGAACGTCATTCCCGTGCTGGTCAACCAGTTCATCGCGCTCTTCAAAGACACCTCGCTGGTGGCCATCGTCGGCTTGCTCGACCTGTTGGGCATTGCTTCTACCGTGCTCGCGCAGCCGGCCTTCATCGGCAAGCAGCGTGAGGTTTACCTGTTCATCGCCCTGATTTACTGGGTGTTCAGTTACGCCATGTCCTACGCCAGCCGCCGCCTGGAAGTGGCCTTAGGCGTGGGTGAACGCTAAATTCGGAGGCAATAAAATGAGCACATCCGTGGTCGAGGTCAAAACCACACCTGAACAAATTTTAGAAATGCCGGAAGAACATCGTGCAGAGGCCATCGAAAGAGGCGAAATTCCCATCGTATTGGCCCACGAAGTCCACAAATGGTACGGCAACTTCCATGTGCTGCGCGGCATCAACATGGAAGTCTACAAAGGCGAGGTGATCGTGATCTTCGGGCCTTCCGGGTCGGGGAAATCGACCTTCATCCGCACCATCAACCGGTTGGAAGAATATCAGAAGGGCAAAATCATCGTCGACGGCACAGAACTCAGTCGCGACATTCGCAACATCGAGAAAATTCGCATGGAAACCGGCATGGTCTTCCAGCAATTCAACCTCTTCCCCCACCTGACGGTGCTGCAAAACATCACCCTGGCCCCCATCCAGGTACGCAAATGGCCCAAAGCCAAGGCCGAGGAAGTCGCCATGCAACTGTTGAAACGCGTCGGCATTCCCGACCAGGCCAACAAGTTCCCCGGCCAGCTCTCAGGCGGTCAGCAACAGCGTGTGGCCATTGCTCGCGCCCTGGCCATGCAGCCGAAAATCATGCTGTTCGACGAACCCACCTCAGCCCTCGACCCTGAAATGATCAAAGAGGTGCTCGACGTGATGGTCGAACTGGCCGAAAGCGGCATGACGATGCTCGTCGTCACCCACGAAATGGGCTTTGCCCGTGCCGTGGCCGACCGGATGTATTTCTTCGACCAGGGACAAATCGTCGAAAGCGGCTCCCCCGAACAAATCTTCACCAACCCCCAGGAAGACCGCACCAAGCTCTTCCTCTCGCAAATTCTGCATTAGCCTTCACACCCAACTCCAACAAAACGTACCGGCGGGCCTGCCACGAGCCCGCCGGTTTTTTCATTGCCAAGCATTTTGTTCTCTAATGCTTTATGACCACCTTGCCCACCAGACGGCCATTCACCAACACCCGATAATCGCCATCGGGAAAGGGGCCGGCCTTCACTACCACCGAGAAAGGCTGCAACACCTGGGCACATGTTTGCTGGGGATTCACCACGCTGTAAACCTTCACCTGCAACGTGCCTTCCACCCGCTCAACGCTCACCCGCAGCCGGTGGCAAGGGGTGGGAAGGTTGCCTTGCAACGTCAACTTCACCTTTCCCCCACTCACCCCCGCAGCCGTGAACGCGGTCAAGTCAACTGGTGCGACGCCCAGTTGCGCATCGCCCGGCTGGGGAAAGGGCAACGGTGTGTTGCGCACCTTGGGCAGGATGCCCGGGGCGGGCATTTCTCGCACAGGCGTTCCCGAGGGCACGGGGGTCACGCGCGGCACCGCCGTCGCTGGCTGCGTGGTTTCGCCCTGCCGCACCGGCGTAGCCACGATGACCGTGGATGGGAGCGCCGAAGGTGAAGCGGGGGCTTCCCCTTCATGGCGCGGTGCTTTCTGCAACGGCACACCCGAACAACCGCCCCACAAAGCCGCCATTGCCACCAGGACACCCCATCCAATCCAGCGCCACATCTCACACCTCCTTCCACGCCCAAAGGCAATATCTCGCCCCCTCACCTCACGGGCATTCCGCCAACGTATGACACGGCTTCAACCAGTATTCATCGCCGTTGCCCTCCGCCGTCCACCCCACGATGC
>CAYYRG010000196.1:0-3021 GCA_964474015.1 uncultured Anaerolineaceae bacterium
TGGAACATGCGGTACACCTTGAAGAAGACCTCTTCCACGTTGGGCTTGGAGAAGTGGTCGCCGTCGAAGCCGTAGGCCGGGCGGTGTTCTTTGGCCGGGATGGTCAGCGGCGCGGCGTCCAGCCATTCGAAACCGCCCTGCACTTCCAGTACCTGCTCCATCATGAACGCCGTGGTGCCGCCGGGGACGTCTTCGTCCGCGAACACGATGCGGTTGGTCTTCTTGAGGGATTCCAGAATCAGACCATGGCGGTCGAAAGGCAGCAGCGACTGGACGTCGATGACCTCCGCGTCGATGCCCACTTCGGCCAGCCGCTCGGCGGCCTGCATCACAATGCGGCACATCGCGCCGTAGGTCACGATGGTGACGTCTTTCCCCTCCCGCAGCACTTCAGGCACGCCTAAGGGCACGGTGAACTCGCCCAGGTTGTCGGGCAGGCGTTCTTTCAGGCGGTAGCCGTTGAGCACTTCGATCACCAGCGCCGGGTCGGGGCTTTCGGCTTTCAGCAGGGTGTTGTAGAAGCCCGCGGCGCGGGTCATGTCGCGCGGCACCAGGACGTGCATCCCGCGGAGCAAATCCAGCAGGCTGGAGGTCAGTGAGCCGGAATGCCACACGCCCACCAGCCGGTGGCCGCGAGTGCGGATGATCACCGGTGCGATCTGCCCGCCCGCGCTGCGCCAGAGCATGGTCGCCAGGTCGTCCGACATGATTTGCAGCGCATACAGCAGGTAATCCAGGTACTGGATTTCGGCAATCGGGCGCAGGCCGCGCACAGCCATGCCGATGGCCTGGCCGATGATGGTGGTTTCCCGAATGCCGGTGTCGGAAACCCGCAGTTCGCCGTATTTGGCCTGCAAGCCTTTGAAGCCCTGGTTGACGCCGCCCAAATAGCCGACATCTTCGCCGAAGGCAATCACCCGCGGGTCGCGCCCCAAGGCAATGTCGAAGAAACGGTTGAGCACCTGATGGCCGGGCACTTCGGGCGAGTTTTCGGAATACACCGGCGGCACTTCGGGGACGTGCAGCGCCGAGGACGGCCAGGGGTTGTAAAGGTGCGAGCCGTAGCGCCGGGTGTTTTCTTCCTCATGGTGCTGCCGCCAGCGTGCGAGCACCTGCCTGGCGGGGTTGGTTTCGTCTTTCAGCACCAGCAGTGCCTGGAAGGCCGCTTCCTGCACATGCTTGCGCAGCACCACCGGTTTCTTGCCCAGCAGTTCCCGTTTGATTTCGTCCAGCGCCTGCCGTTTGGCTTCGGAAACCGGCAATTCGTCCAGAATATCGGCCAGGGCCTGGGCCTCTTCCCGCATGGGGGCGGTGTAGGCCTGGAAAGCGGCCTTCTGGATGCGCAGCACCTCGGCCTGGGCTTCCTTCTCCAGGGCGTCCATCTCCTCGTCGGTGGCGATGCCCTCGGCTACAATCCACTCGCGGAATTTGCGAATGCAGTCGTATTCCTCTTCCCACGCGAGGCGCTCTTTGGACTTGTAGCGCTCGTGGCTGCCCGAGGTGGAATGCCCCTTGGGCTGGGTGAGTTCCACGACGTGGATGATGCTCGGCACATGCTCCTCGCGTGCCAGGCGGGCGGCTTCGTGGTAGGCGTCCATCAGCGCGGGGTAATCCCAGCCTTTGACGGTAAAGATTTCGTAGCCGGGCTTGCCGGGGCCTTCCCGCCGGAAACCGGCCAGGGCCGCCGAGAGGTTGTTTTTGGTGATCTGGTACTTGCCGGGCACCGAGATGCCATAGCCATCGTCCCAAATGGAAATCACGGCGGGGGCTTGCAACACGCCTACCGCGTTGACGGTTTCCCAGAACATGCCCTCGGCGGCGGCGGCGTTGCCGATGGTGGCCCAGGCTACTTCGTTGCCGTTGTGGGAAAATTTAGTAAGGGCTTGCAGCTCAGGCAAGCGGCGGTAGAGCACCGAGGCATAGGCCAGGCCGGTGAGGCGCGGCATCTGCGAGCCGGTGGGGGAAACATCGGCTACGGTATTGACCTGTTGCATTTGGTCGCGCCAGGTGCCATCAGGGTTGAGCAGGGGGTAGCCGAAATGGTTGTTCATGTTGCGCCCGCCGGTGGCGGGGTCGTAGGCGGTGTCGGCGTGGCCGTAAAGTTGGGCGAAGAAGCCTTCTAAGGTGAGCAGCCCCACCGCCATCATGAAGGTTTGATCGCGGTAGTAGCCGGTGCGCCAGTCGCCGGGGCGGGCAGCGTGAGCCCAGGCCAGTTGGGGCACTTCTTTGCCGTCGCCGAAGATGCCAAACTGGGCATGTCCTAACATGACCTCGCGATGCGCCATCAGGCTGGCCTGGCGGCTGCGGTAAGCCAGCAGGTAATCGTCCAAAATCTGTTGGGCGGTGAGGGTGAGATGTTTGAACGAGATTTCTTTGCTAAGGTCAGGCATGGGAGACCTCCGGAGTTGGTCGGGTTAACTGCCGAACGCCCTGGGGCGGGCGCTCGGTAGGGGTTCAGATATGGATGGGCTGGCCTTCGGCCACGTGAGCGGCCTCCATAAGGACTTCGCTCAGCGTGGGGTGGGCGTGGACGTTGCGGGCAATTTCCGCGGGGGTGATCTCCATCAGGCGAGCCAGGGTCAGTTCGGGCAGCAGTTCGGTCACTTCGGGGCCAACCATCTGCGCGCCCAGCAGTTCGCCATCGCTCGCGCTGACGACCAGTTTGACCCAGCCTGCGCTTTCCCCCAGCCCCAGCGCCTTGCCGTTGGCCTGGAAGGGGAAGCGGGCGACTTTGACTTCGTAGCCCCGCGCTTTGGCCTGGGCTTCGGTGAGGCCAAAGGAAGCCACCTGCGGCGTGGTGTACACCGCCCGCGGCATGGCTTCGTAATCCAGTTTGATGGTTTCCACGCCGGCGATGTTTTCGGCGCACACGATGCCCTGCGCCGAGCCGACATGGGCCAACATCATCTTGCCGGTGACGTCGCCAATCGCCCAGATGCCGGGGATGTTGGTCGCCATGCGGTCGTCCACCTCGATGGCGCCTTTGGGCGTCAGGCGGATGCCCAAATCTTCCAGCCCCAG
>CAYYRG010000197.1:0-3010 GCA_964474015.1 uncultured Anaerolineaceae bacterium
CGCGGAGGTTGGGCTGGGGGGAGGATGGCGAGGGCATAAAGGAAGAATGAGGAATTACGAATTACGAATTACGAATTGCGAATTGCGGATGGCGGATGGCGGACGAGGAAGTTAGCGCCACAGTGTGAGTTCGCGCCACGGGCGGCGAGGAGGGGGCGCGGGGGCTTCGGCGGGGTAGCCGAGGAAGAGCATCCCCTGCGGCTCCCACGTCGGCGGGAGGTCCAGCGCGGTGCGGGTGGCTTCCGGCGCGTAGAGCGGCCAGCACACCCACACACCGCCCAGCCCTTCCGCGTGCGCGGCCAGCAGGATTTGCAACCCCACAATGCCGATCGATTGCACCAGCATGTGCGGCTCCAGCGGGTCCTCGGGGTCGCGGTGCGTTTCGCTATCCAGGCTGAGCACCACGATGACCGGCGCTTCGGCAATGCGGCGGCGGGAGCGTGCTTCGCGGGCGGCGATGGCTTTTTCAGGCTCGCCGCGGGCGGTCATGTCGCGCCGCATTTGCGCGGTGAGCGCGGCGGCTAAGCGCCCTTTCGCCTCATCCGTGCGCACCACGGCAAAGCGCCACGGCTGCAGGTTGTGCGCCGAAGGGGCGTAGATGGCGGTTTCCAGAATGCGCTGCACCACCCCGTCGGGCACCGGTTCGGGCAGAAAGCGGCGCACGCTACGGCGGGAGCGCAGAAAGGCGTGAAGCGCGTCGGGGGGAGGGAACATGGGAGGGTGCAAGATGCAGGATGCAGGATGCAGGTTGCAGGTTGCAGGATACAGGAGCGGGTTATTCAGGCGAGGATATCTCGAAACGCAAGGCTTCTTCGGCGGGGCCGCGGTAGGTGCACAGCCCAACCCGCGGCGAGTTCACATAAGGCAAGAAGGCGTGGGGCTTTTCCCAATCAGGGTGTTGGCGGGCATGGGCGTCGCAATAAGGCTCCAGCGGCCAGGCATTGGTAAACAGCCAGTCGGCGGGGCGGCCACACACGCGACAGGCGCGCGGCGGCTTGTAGTTACGCGCCAAAAAGCGGGCTTCCCTTGCTGGCAGCGTGCCGCCATAAGCCGCCAGCACGCGCACTTTCAATTCCGTCGGCCAGACTTCATCATAAGCGTAATCCATCTCCTGCCCCACGGTCAGCAGTGCCTCCAAAGGTCTGTCCATCGGGGCAACGTGGGCTTGCTCATCCAGCACCAAATCCACGGGGGTAGCCTTCGGACGGCGGCCATAAGTCACGCCATCGATAATAAACTGGCTGGCATGGCCACAGCAATCGACCCACACCTGCCGCAGCGCCTCATCGAGCGCCGCCAAAGGGGCCGCCTGCGGCATCTCCAGAAACAACCAGAAAGTCTCAGGGAAATAGGCATCGCGCACATGGAGCAAGAAAAGGGGCTGTTCACCATCCTGCCGGGAACGACACGCCCGCAAATGCCCGGCCATTGCCTCCTGGGACAGGGTTTTGCCGCACACGAAACAGCGTCCCATCATGGGTTGCATGGTCACCTCTCAACGGAACAGGTCTCTTTCCTTCGGGCGAATGAGTTCCTGCAGGCTTGCGTCGCGCAAGGGGTAGGGGAAGCCGCGAACATGGACCACCGGTGTACCTTCATCGGCCTGCCCCATTACAAGGGAAGCCGCCGCCGCCAGTTCGTCGGCTGCACCGATTTGGGTGGCGCGCAGTTCGCGCCCCACCAGGTCCCGCCGACCGCGCAGGTCTACCAGGGCGGGCACGCCGCTGATGCCAATGGCAACCCCCACGGTGCCCAAGCGCCAGGCCCGCCCGTGCGAATCGTTGATGATCACGCCCAGGCGTTTGCCGACGGCCTCTTCCAGGCGGCGGCGCAGGTCGGCTGCCGAGCGGTCGGGGTCTTCGGGCAGCAGCAGCACGCATTCGTCGTCGCCGCAAACGTTGGAGTGGTCAATCCCCGCGTTGGCGCACACGAAGCCGCGTTTGTGTTCCACGATGAGCACACCCGGCACGGCGCGCAGCACAGCATTGCTTTCCCGAAGGATGAGTTCCACCAGGCGGGGGTCTTTTTCCACCTTCGCGGCCAGGGCACGGGCTTCGGCGGAGGGCGTAATGGTGCGTAAATCGACCAGGCGGCCTTCGGCGCGCGAGACCACCTTTTGCGCCACCACGAGCACATCGCCATCCTGCAGCGCCAGGCGCGCCCGGCGCAAACCGCGCAAAATCAATGCGGCCAGATCGTCGCCCCGCCGCACGAAAGGCACGCCCGGCAGCGGCGTCAAAGTCAAAGGTGTGGTCATGCGTCCTCCCCGCCCACCACGCGGATGCCGACATGGCGTGCTCCCAAAGCCTTGTTCATGTAAATCAACACGCTGGTCAGCCCTTCAACCACCGGCGTGTTCTCGATAGGGCCGGCATCCCAGGCGCGCAGGCCGGCGTCTTCCACCAGCGCCATCACCCGGCGGCGGTTGGCCTTCCCCTTGCCCGCGACCAGCACCTCGGCCTCGATAGGCGCGTCTTCCCACAGCACGGCATGGGCAATGTTCTGGAAGGCATCGACCACGGCGACGTCGGGGCCGAGGATCTGCTGCGCCTCTAAAGCGGCGCTGCCCGCGGGCGGGAACCAGGCTTTGGTCACCTTCGGCGGCTTGAGCGGCACGGCCACATCGACCAGAATTTTGCCCTGCACGGCCTCACGAATGGCTTCCAACGTCGCGCGATGGGCGCTGTAGGGCACGGCCAACACCACGATTTCAGCCCGTTGGGCGGCTTCCCGGTTGCCCATGCCCCATACCGACGCCTGGGGGTTGTCCAGCCGCGCGCGGATGGTTTCAGCCATCCGCTCGGCTTTGGCTGGCGTGCGTGAGCCGATATACACCGTGTGCCCCGCTTTCGCCCAACGGTAAGCCAAACCGCGCCCTTCCTTGCCCGTACCACCAATGACCGCCAAAACCGTCATCTTCACTGCTCCTCGCAAGAATCTTGTCTCCCAAGTTTACCGCAAATGGCGCTCCTTGACAAAGAACGGGTGTTCTGATAATATTACGGTAGCC
>CAYYRG010000198.1:0-2999 GCA_964474015.1 uncultured Anaerolineaceae bacterium
GAATTTCTGCCGATTTCCAGTTCCGGCCACCTGGTGCTGGTGCCGCACCTGCTGGGGTGGCATTTCCCGAAAGACGTGGCCTTTGTGTTCGACGTCCTGGTGCAGATGGGCACCCTGGCGGCGGTCATTGTGTATTTTTGGGATGACCTGTGGGGCATTGCGGTGGGCTTTCTGGAAGCCTTAGCCCGCCGCCGCCCACTGGAAACCGCCGAAGCCCGTTTGGGGTGGTATCTTATCCTTGCCACGCTGCCCGCGGTGGTCGGCGGGCTGTGGCTGAAAGATTCGGTTGAAGCGGCGTTTTCTGCGCCCCGTGCGGTGGGCTATTTCCTGTGGGGCACCGCGGCGTTGCTGGTGCTCGGTGAAGTGGTGGGCAGGCGCCGCCGCAACCTGGCCCAACTCAACGGGTGGGATGCCATCGTGATGGGGCTGTTTCAGGTGCTCGCCTTGTTTCCGGGCGTCTCGCGCAGCGGCAGCACGATCAGCGGCGGCATGGTGCGCCACCTCGACCGCCCCACCGCGGCGCGCTTTTCCTTCCTCATGTCCGTGCCGGTGATGTTAGGCGCGGGGGTCGTGGCGCTTAAAGATTTGCTGGCCTTACCTGCTTTAGGGCAAACCTGGCTGCCTGTGGTGGTTGGTTTTTTGACCGCCGCGGTGGTGGGCTATCTGGCCATCCGCTGGCTGCTGCGCTACCTTGGCAGCCACAGCCTGTACCTGTTCGCGGCCTATTGCGTCGCGGTGGGCGCGCTCATTCTGCTGACATTGCCCTGACTTCCCCCCCAAGGAGAGCAGCATGACCTTCAACGCCCGCCTGATGCTCCGCCTGCTTTCCCACAGTTTCTTCCGTTCCCGTAACACGCCGGGGCGGCTGTGCCCGCAGCGGGTTGGCTTCCTGCTGACTCAGATGCTGTTCTTCTACCCCTTGTTGGGGGTAGCGCACCGCCTGGCCTGGGCAGCCGATCATCTGCTCTTCCCTGGTTTCCGGCGGCAAGAGGTGCGCGAGCCGGTTTTCATCGCGGCCACTCAGCGTTCCGGCACCACCTTGCTCATGCGCACCTTGCAGCGCGATCCCCAGTTCGTGCCTATGGACTTGTGGGAAAGCCTGTTGGCCCCCTCGGTGGTGCAACGCAAACTGGCCTGGGCGGTGAAGGCGCTGGATGATCGACTGGGGCGGCCGTTGCAACGTGGCTGGGTGCGGCTGGAAGCGCGCTGGAGCCAGATGCCCAACGCGCGCGATTATTTTCGTGTGCATCGCCTGAGTTTTCTGCAGCCGGAAGAGGATGTGCAACTGTTGCTGCACCAGGCAGCCTGCTACGACCTGCTGGCCTTCTTCCCCTTTCCCGAATTGCTGGCCGATTACGCCGACTATTCGCGTCGGGTGCCCGAAAAGCGCCGCCGTAAGGAAATGGCCTTCTACCGCAGCATGTTGCAGCGCCACCTCTACGCTCACGGCGGCGGGCGCCATTTGAGCAAGCCGCCTACCTTCTCTTCGGCTATGCCTGACCTGCGCGCCACTTTCCCCGACGCCAAATTCATCCATCTGGTGCGCCACCCGCTGGAAGTCATTCCCTCGGCGCTTACCTTGTGGTACGGCCACTGGCGCATGAACGGCTGCCCTGGCGATGTGCGGCGCGAAGCGCGCCTGCTCGCCGAGGTGTATTGCCTCTGGTATCGCCGCCTGCACGAAGACCTGGCCGACCTGCCCCCCAACCGCTACGTGCGGGTCAACTACCGCGACCTGACGCAAAACTACCGCCAGACGGTGCATCGCATCTACGACCAGTTGGAACTCCCCATGCCTGCGGCGCTGGCGCGCTATTTGGAAGCCGAAGATGCCCGCGTGCGGGCTTATCGCAGCCAAAACCGCTATACCCTGGAGCAGTGGGGCCTGAACCGGGAAGAGGTTGCCCGCCTTTGTGCCGGGGTGGCCGAGGTGTATGGCTTCACCTTTTGAGTGAGGCTCCGATGAAAAATTTGCGCGATCGGGTTGTCGTGATTACCGGTGCTTCCGGCGGCATTGGCGCGGCCACGGCACGGGCTTTTGCGCGCGCCGGGGCGCACGTTGCATTGGCGGCGCGGCGTGCCGCGGCGCTGGAAGCCGTGGCCGCGCAGGTGCGCGCCCTGGGGCGGGAAGCCCTGCCCCTGCCGACGGACGTCACCCGCCGCGCCGACGTCGCCGCGCTGATCGCCCGCACCCGTGAGCATTTCGGACGGTTGGATGTGGTGGTTGCCAATGCCGGAGTGTATGTGCGCAGCCCCATTCGCGACCTCACCCCCGATTTGTTGGAACGCTCGCTGGCCGTCAACTTCTACGGCGGCGTGTACCTGGTGCTGGAAGCCCTGCCGCACCTGCTGGCCCAGGGCGAAGGCCATATCGTGCTGGTGACTTCGATGGACGGCAAAAAAGGCCTGCCTCCCGATGCCCCCTACGTCGCCGCCAAGTTTGCTCTCAGCGGCTTCGGCGACGTGCTGCGGCAGGAACTCCACGGCAGCGGGGTGGGGGTGACGACGGTCTTTCCGGGGCGGGTGGATACCCCGATGATCGCCAACCTCAAGGTGCCGTGGATGTCGGCCAAGATTCCCCCGGAAGCCGTAGCGCAGGCTATCGTGCGGGCGGTGCGGCGGCAGCGCGCCGAGGTCATTGTGCCGTTTCAGGCGCGCTTGCTTTATTGGGCGCAATGTGTTGCCCCGCGCTTCGCCGATTGGGCGGTGCGCGCGTTCCGTCTGCAGGGGTGGGAATGAGGTTCTGCCCGGAGCGGCGTCATTGCGAGCCCCCTGAGCGGAGCGAGCGTAAGCGAGCGAAGTCGCAGGGCGCGGCTGCCAGGCGGTGAAGTCGAAGGGTGGGCGAAGCAACTTCCTGTTTACAATGGAGGTGGGGGTCCCTCGTTGGGTGCGCTGGCAGGGCGGTCGAGCCACAACTCGCGATATTTGCGCCGCCAGTCGCGCGCAAACCGAAACGTGACCACCGGTGCCAGCGCGATGGCCACGGCCAGCGGCGCGCC
>CAYYRG010000199.1:0-2976 GCA_964474015.1 uncultured Anaerolineaceae bacterium
ATACCAATCGCCGAAGCACCACGCGGCACCGCGAGGGTTTATAATGGAGGTGTGGAAATGTTGACGACTGACGACCTGGAAGCCTGGTTGCACGCTCACGGCATCGCGGCTGAAATTGTGCGTTTGCCCGCTCCCACCTCTACGGTGCAGGCTGCTGCAGAGGCGCTGGGCGTCCCGGAAGACCAGATTCTCAAAACGGTGGTCTTTCTGGTTGCGGGCGAGCCCCTGCTGGTGGTGGCCCGCGGGGCGGCGCGAGTGGAAACGCGGCGGCTGGCGCGGCACCTGGGCGTGGGGCGCAAGAAAGTGCGCGCCGCCCGCCCTGAAGAAGTGCTGGAAGCCACGGGATACCCTGCGGGGGCTGTGCCGCCGTGTGGGCACCGCCACGCCTTGCGCACCCTGGTTGATGCGCGCGTGTTGCTCCTGCCGGTGGCTTATGCCGGCGGCGGGGCGCACAATGCTTTGTTGCGCATTACCCCTGAAGCCCTGCTGGAAGCCACCGGCGCCGAGGTCGTGGCATTGCAAACCCCATCCTGACCCGTCGAGGAGATTTCATGGAACTGGACAACCAACTTGCTTTTGTGCTCGGTGCCGGGCGGGGCGATGGCCGCGCCGCCGCGCTCAGCCTGGCCGCAGCAGGCGCTTTCGTCGCCTGTTTCGACTTCAGCCCCATGCACGCCGAGCAAACCGTGCAGGAAATTCTCGCCCGCGGCGGGCGTGCCCGGGCTTATAGCGGCGACGTCATCAAGAAAATTGCCCTGCAAACCGTGTTCAATCAGATTGCCGACGACTTCGGCGAGGAACGCATTGACATTTTGGTGAGTGCGGTGGATGTTGCCCCCAAGGCCCACATGCTGCGTCTCGACGAATGGGACTGGCATCGCGCTTTAGATAGCAACCTTTCCCTTCCGTTTCTGGCCGCGCAGGTTGCCGCCCGCATTATGCAAACCCACGGCGGTGGGGTGATGGTTTTCCTCGGCGCGCAACCCGACCAGCCCGATAGCGTGGTTTATCAGGCGGGGAAGGCCGGGCTGCTGGCGCTGACGCGCCACGCGGCGCGCGTGCTGCAGCCTTCCCACATTCGCGTGCACATGATCTGGCCCGACCGTGCCAGCGCGCCGCCCGAGGCCGTGCCGTTTGCCGAAGCCGCGCGCCAGGCAGGCCAGGTTGCCCCCGCCAGCGTGGGCGAAATGGTGCGCTGGCTTGCCGATCCTGCCCAGGCCGACCGTACCGGCCTGGTGCTCGTGCCCTGACTTGCGAGAGGCCATGCCCGCCTTTGCCGAACTGCTCCGCTACCGCCGGGAAGTGCTGGCTGCGTGGCAGGTGCAGCCAAAGGCCCTCACGCGCGCCTGGCATACTTTGCCCGAGAGCGCGAGGCAGCCCCAGGGCGCGGCCTTCCGCTGGCTGGCGCAGTTGTGGTGGTGGGAGCAGCAGGTGGGGTTCCCTAACCTGACAGCCCTGCTCGACCGCCGCCGACCGCGTTTCGTGCTCGCATCCCCGCCCGCGGCTTTCCCCTCGCCGGAAACCATGCTGGCCGATTACCGCACCTGGCGAGAAGCCGCCCTGGCCCGCGTAGCATCCCTCGACGGCGCGGGCTGGTCTTACGCCGACCGTCACCCCCATTTTGGCATCCGCACCGTGCAATGGTGGGTGGAACGCAGCCTCGCCGTAGGCCATGCCGCTTTGCAACATATTCCTTGTGAGGAGGATTCCCGATGAGCACCTATGAAACCATCCTGACCGAAGTCCATGACCGCGTGGGATTGATTCGCCTCAACCGGCCGCGGGCGTTCAACGCGCTCAACAGCCAGCTGATGCATGAACTGACCGACGCCCTGGCCGCCTTCGATGCCGACGAGGCCATCGGCGCGATCGTGATTACTGGCAACGCGCGCGTCTTTGCCGCCGGGGCGGACATCAAAGAAATGTCCGAAGCCACCCCGGTGGATATGCTGACCAGCGGCTACATTGACCTGTTCGACCGCATTCGCCAGGTGAGCAAGCCCATCATCGCGGCGGTGTCAGGCTACGCGCTGGGCGGCGGCTTCGAACTGGCAATGACTTGCGACATGATCGTGGCCTCTGAAAGCGCCCAGTTTGGCCAGCCAGAGATCAACCTGGGCATCATTCCGGGCGCGGGCGGCACCCAGCGACTGACCCGCACGGTGGGCAAATACCTGGCCATGGAAATGGTGCTCAACGATCGTCGCCTGAGCGCGGAAGAGGCTGCCCGCTTTGGCCTGGTGAACCGCGTGGTGCCGGTGGAACGTTACCTGGACGAGGCGCTGGAACTGGCGCAGCAACTTGCTGCCCGTGCACCTGTGGCGTTGCGCATCGCCAAGGAGGCCGTCAACAAGGCGCTGGAAACCCCCCTGACCGAAGGATTGGCTTATGAGCGCCGGGTGTTTTATTTGCTTTTCGCGACCGAAGATCAGAAAGAGGGCATGAGCGCCTTTTTGGAGAAACGCAAACCTGAGTGGAGGGGCAGATAGCCCGCCGCCCATCTTCCCGCCAACCGTGTTGAAACTCCAACGATGACTGCGTGCGGCAGAGGCGGGGCCATGTGACGCCTCTGCTGCATCCTTCCAATGCCCTTCGCGGGCTGTTGTCACCTTTCCCTTGAGGGAGGCTCCCTATGAAACTCCGCCTCGTGCGTCTGACGGCTTTTGGCGAACTGCGTGTGCCCTACTCGGTGGCCGTGGAACACGCAGGGCAGTGGGTGCCGTTGCTGCCGGCCCTCTATCGGCTGGATAACACCGATCTGGCCGCCGGGCACAGTCCCCACGATTACCCTACGCTGCAGCGCGTCGCTACCGATCTGGTGGCCTTCCTGCAGGCGGGAGAGGCCGCGCGTGCAGAGGCCGTCCGCCTTGTTGAGATGATGGCGCAGCGGGGCGAGTCTTTTGCCGAAACCTTCGACCCCGCCCCCATCTTGCCCTTCCGCCCGCTTTCCTTCCGCGATTTCATGCTCTACGAGGC
>CAYYRG010000200.1:0-2955 GCA_964474015.1 uncultured Anaerolineaceae bacterium
GTCAATCAGGGGTCTCCACTTACCCGCCAGGGCATGTACTTTCCCTTTGCCCCCCGCCAGAAGCCGGTGCGGGGGCATTTTTTCCTCGCGCATCAGTTATACTTGAAAAGGCCTTGTTCCGGCCTGTACCCAAAAACCAACCTTGCTTCGGCGCTTCCTATCAAGCGAGTTTTCCATGACCACTTTTGTTGCCCTTGACCTGGAAACCACCGGCCTCGACCCGAAAGCGGACGAGATTATCGACATCGGTGCGGTGCGCTTCACCACGCGGCGCATTGAAGACGAATTTGCTACCCTCATCCGCCCAAGCGGCCACATTTCCGGCTTCATCACCCGCCTGACCGGCATTAGCGACGCAATGGTCGCCCGCGCCCCGCGCTTGGACGACGTGCTCGACGACCTGGCCGATTTCCTCGGCAATGCGGTCATCGTGGGGCACAACATCCGCTTCGACCTGGGCTTCCTGGAAGCCGCGGGGATGGTCTTCACCAACGAAGTGGTCGACACTTACGAACTGGCCTCGGTGCTCATGCCCTCGGCCAGCCGTTACGGCCTGGGCGCGCTGGGGCACGCGCTGGGCATTCCCTTTCGAGCCACCCATCGGGCGTTAGACGACGCCCGTGTCAATGCGCGCCTTTACCTGCGCCTGGCCGAAATGATAGCCGACCTGCCGCTGCCGCTGATTGCCCGCATCGTCGAAATGGGCGTCGATGCTGCCTGGCTGGGCACATGGCCGTTCCAGCAAGTGCTGATGCAGCGCACCCGGGCAGGGGAACGCCCGCCCAAAAGCACGCCTCCCCTGTGGCACCCTGAGCCGCTCCAGGTGGCCCCCGGCACCCGCGAATCCGCAGCCGAGGGCGGGCTGGACGTGGACGCCATCACGGCCTTGCTGGAACCCGGCGGTGCGCTGGAACAGCGCTTTCCCCAATTCGAACACCGGCAGCATCAGGTGCAAATGGCCCAGGCCGTCAGCCAGGCTTTCGACCGCCGCCGCCACCTGATTGTGGAAGCCGGCACCGGCACCGGCAAATCGCTGGCCTACCTGCTGCCCGCGGCGGCCTTCGCCTTGCAACACAACACCCGCGTGGTGATTTCGACCAACACCAAAAACCTGCAAGACCAGCTCATTCAGAAAGACATCCCCCTGGTGCAGGCAGCCCTGGGCAAGCCCTTGCAGGCCGCCGTGCTGAAAGGCCGCGCCAACTACCTCTGCCCGCACCGCCTGCACGCATTGCTCAACAAGCGGCAGAAAACGCCCGAAGAAGCGCGCGTGCTCGCCAAAGTGCTGGTGTGGCTACACCAGGGCGGGCGCGGCGACCGTGCCGAAATCAACCTGCGCGGCGCAGCCGAAAACGCCGTCTGGCAGCGCATTTCTGCCGACGCCCCTGCCTGCACTGCCGACAACTGCATGCGTTACAGCAGCGGCCAGTGCCCCTTCCAGCGGGCGCGCCTGGCAGCCGAACACGCCCACCTGCTGGTGGTCAACCACGCCTTGCTGCTCAGCGACGCCGCGACCGGCAATCGCGTGCTGCCCGAATACAACTACCTCATCGTCGACGAAGCCCACCACCTGGAAGGCGCCCTCACCCGTGCGCTGGGCTTTGAAATCACGCGTGAAGATCTGCGGCGTATGCTCTCGGAACTGGGCGGTCCCCGCGCCGGCCTGCTGGGGGCGCTCGCCTCGCAGGCCCGTGGCTGGCCCCGCGAAGTGCGCGAAGAACTCCTGGGCAACATCGACGAGATAACCAACCGCGCTTTCGTGCTGCAGGAAGCCCTCAACGACACCTTCCATGCCCTCGCCGACTTCATGGAAGAGGCCCGCGAAGGGCGCCCCTTGGGGCAATATGCCCAACAGGTGCGCATCACCCCCGCGGTGCGTAACCAACCCCTTTGGGAATCTGTGGAACTCGCCTGGGACGACGCCGCCCGCGCCCTCGCCAACCTCACCCACGCTCTGCGTAGCCTGCGCGAGGCGCTGGCTTCTGGCAACGTGCCTTCCGATGACAAGACCTTCGATTTAGCCAACGAACTCGCCAACATCCGCCAGCGGCTGGAAGAAAGCGGTCACCTGCTGCATCACCTGATCGCCGCGCCGGAAGACAACATGGTCTATTGGGCAGAACTGCGGCCGCGGGGGCGGTGGTTGGCCTTGCACGGCGCACCGCTGGAAGTGGGCGAGGGCATTCGCAAGCACATCTGGGAGAAAAAAGAAACCGTGGTGCTTACCTCGGCCACGCTGACCACCGGCGGCGAGATGGATTACCTGCGCCAGCGGCTGGCTGCCGAAGACGCCGACGAACTCATCCTCGGCTCACCTTTTGACTACGAACACGCCGCTTTGCTCTATGTCGTCAACGACATCCCCGAGCCGAATCGCCCCGGCTACCAGCAGGCCGTGGAACGCACCCTGACCGACCTCGCGAAAGCCACTCGCGGGCGCATGATGGCGTTGTTCACCTCTTACGCCCAATTGCAGCGCACGGCGCGCGCCATCCGCCCCGCGCTGGAAGAGGTCGGCCTGGCCGTGTACGAACAAGGCGGCGGCGCTTCTCCCCATGCCTTGTTGGAAGACTTTCGCACCAGCGACGGTGCCGTGCTGCTGGGCACCCGCTCGTTCTGGGAAGGCGTAGACATTCCCGGGGAGGCGCTTTCGGTGCTCGTCATTGTCAAACTTCCCTTTGCCGTGCCCAGCGACCCCTTAGTCGCTGCCCGTGCCGAAACCTTCGAAGACCCCTTCAACGAATACCAGTTGCCGGAAGCCATCCTGGCCTTTCGGCAGGGGTTTGGGCGGCTCATCCGCACGAAGACCGACCGCGGAGTGGTGGTGGTATTAGACAGACGCCTGCTCAGCCGCCGTTACGGTCAGGTGTTTCTGGATTCTCTGCCGCCATGCACCCGCCACCAGGGCCCCATGCACCGTCTGCCGGCCGTGGCTTCTCGCTGGCTGGCGCGGGG
>CAYYRG010000201.1:0-2874 GCA_964474015.1 uncultured Anaerolineaceae bacterium
GCAAGAAGGGGCGCTTCCGCCGCAACCTGTTGGGCAAGCGCGTCGACTATTCTGGCCGCTCGGTCATCGTGGTCGGCCCGCGGCTCAAACTGCACCAGTGCGGCCTGCCTAAAACCATGGCCCTGGAACTCTACCGTCCCTTCGTCATCGCCCGGCTGGTGCAGCACAACTACACCACCAACATCAAAGGCGCCAAGCGCCTCATCGAACGCAACCGCCCTGAAGTGTGGGAAGTGCTCGAAGAGGTCATCAAAGAGCGCCCGGTGATGCTCAACCGCGCCCCTACCCTGCACCGCCTGAGCATCCAGGCCTTCGAACCGGTGCTCATCGAAGGGCAGGCCATCCAACTGCACCCACTGGTCTGCACTGCCTTCAACGCCGACTTCGACGGCGACCAGATGGCCGTGCACGTGCCGCTTTCCAACAAAGCCGTGCAGGAAGCCCGCGAACTGATGCTTTCCTCGCGCAACCTGCTCAAACCGGCTGACGGCGAGCCCATCATCAGCCCCTCCAAAGACATGGTGCTGGGCGTTTACTACCTCACCATGGAAGAACCCCGCCCCCTCAAGGGCGACGGCATGGTCTTCGGCAGCATGGATGAGGTCGAACTGGCCTACAGCCTGAAACAAGTCCACATCCATGCCAAAATTCGGCTCCGCACCACCACGTGGTACAACGACAACGGCGCGCGGCTGGAAAAGCCCGAAACCCGCGTCATCGAGACCACCGTGGGGCGCGTGCTCTTCAACCGCATTCTGCCCGACTCGCTGCGTTTCATCAACCGTTTGCTCGATAAAGGCGGCATCAAAGAAGTCATGGCCATGGTTTACGAAGTGGGTGGCGAAGAAGTCACCGTCGACGTGGCCGACAAAGTGAAAGACATCGGCTTTGCCTATGCCACCCGCTCAGGCGTGAGCATGGCCATCGGCGACATCAACGTCCCCAAAGACAAAGAAACCCTGATCGCCCAGGCTCACGAAGAAGTCGACGCCGTCGAACGCGCCTACCGCCGCGGCCTGCTCACCGAACAGGAAAAAGACGAGCAAATCATCGAAATCTGGCAGCGCACCACCGAAGCCGTGCGCGAACTGGTCAAGAAAGAACTCGACCCCATCAACGACCTCGCGGTGATGGCGCTTTCGGGCGCCACCAAAGGCGGTTACGGCACCTTGTCCCAGTTGGCGGGGATGCGCGGCATGATGGCCGACCCGTCGGGGCGCATCATCCCGCTGCCGGTGCGTTCCAACTTCCGCGAAGGGCTGACCACCCTCGAATACTTCATCTCCACCCACGGCTCCCGCAAGGGCCTGGCCGACACCGCCCTCCGCACCGCCGACGCCGGCTACCTCACCCGCCGCCTGGTCGACGTCGTGCAAGACGTCATCGTCACCACCGAAGACTGCGGCACCGACGAATACCTCACCATCCGCCGCAGCGACAAAGTGGGCAACCAGAGCATGGAACAGCGCATCTGGTCGCGGGTGGCCGCCGAAAACATCCTCGACCCTGAAACCGGCGAAGTCATTGTCGAAAAAGGCGAAATCATCGCGCGCCGCCATGTCAACCGCATCGTTGCGGCGGGCATTGAAGAAGTCAAAGTGCGCTCGCCCCTTACCTGCCAGGCTCCCCACGGCGTGTGCGCCAAATGCTACGGCATGGACCTGGGGCGCGGTCACCTGGTGGAAGTCGGCACCGCGGTAGGCATCATTGCCGCCCAATCCATCGGTGAGCCGGGCACCCAGCTGACCCTCCGCACCTTCCACACCGGCGGCGTGGCCTCGGAAAGCGACATCACCACCGGTCTCCCCCGTGTGGAAGAAATCTTCGAAGCCCGTAAAACGCCCAAGGGTGAAGCCGTGGTGGCCGAAATCAGCGGCACCCTCCACATCGTGGAATCGGAACGCTACGCCGACCAGCGGCTGGCGCGCATCGAGCACAGCGAAATGGTGCACGAGCCCTACCTCATTCCCGAGGGCTTCGAAATCGTGGCTGAAGACGGCACCGAGGTAAAGGAAGGCGCGGTGCTGGCCACGGGCCCCGAAGGCGAAAAAATCACCGCCCAAAAAGCCGGGCGCGTGCGGGTGGAAGGCCGCAAAGTCATCGTCTCGCACGAAGAAAAAGAGGTGGTGGAAACCGAAATCCCCAGCGCCGCCCGCCTGGTGGTCAAAGACGGCGAACACGTGGAAGCCGGCCAACCGATCACCGAAGGCTCCCTCAACCCCCACAAAATCCTCCGCATCCAGGGGCGGGAAGCCGCACAGCTCTACCTGCTTTCCGAAGTGCAGCAGGTGTATCGCTCGCAAGGCCAAAACATCCACGACAAGCACTTCGAAATCATCATCCGGCAGATGCTGTCGCGGGTCAAAATCACCTACCCCGGCGATAGCGGCTACCTGCCCGGCGACCTGGTCAGCCGCATTCGTCTGTTGCACCTGAACGAAAAACTGCGCGCCGAAGGCAAGCGCCCGGCCAAGTTCAAGGAAGTGTTGCTTGGCATCACCAAAGCCGCCCTCAACACCGACTCCTTCCTCTCCGCGGCGTCCTTCCAGCACACCATCCGCGTACTGGCCGAAGCCGCCATTGCCGGCAAGGAAGACCCCCTCGTCGGGCTGAAAGAAAACGTCATCATCGGCAAGCTCATCCCGGCGGGCACGGGCTTCTCGCCCGAGCGATTCGCCAAAGTGATGCAGTTTGCGGAAGACGAAGCCGAACCCCAGGCCGAAGCCGCGGAAGGCGACGGGCACGACGCCCCCCCCGCTGCCGAAAGCCCCCTCGCCGATATGCCGCTGGCCGGGCCTGCCGAAAGCGAAACGGAAACACCGGCAGAAACCCTGCCCCCGGCGAGTGACTAAACACCGCCCACAGAACCAAAAA
>CAYYRG010000202.1:0-2867 GCA_964474015.1 uncultured Anaerolineaceae bacterium
TGCGGGTGCGCGCCTTTGCCAAGCCAGAGCCCGACGCCAGCCGCAGCGGCGAGGTCGTGAAAGTGGCAGCCGCCTTAAGCGAAGACGCCATCCCCACCAAAGTGGTGGAATATGCCACCACCGAAGGCGGCGTCAGCCTGACCGAGGCGGCGATCATCGTTTCCGGCGGGCGCGGCGTCTCCAACAACCCCGACCTGGCCCCGCCCCCCGACATCACCGACGAAAACGAAATCGAAATCTGGCGCGCCAAGCAGGGTTTCAAACTCATCGGCGAACTGGCCGAAACCCTGGGCGCTGCCGTGGGCGCCAGCCGCGCCGCGGTGGACGCGGGCTACATCCCCTACGAACACCAGGTCGGCCAAACCGGCAAAGTGGTTTCCCCCGACCTGTACATCGCCTGCGGCATCTCGGGCGCAATTCAGCATCAGGCCGGGATGCGCAACAGCAAGGTCATCGTTGCCATCAACACCGATCCCGAAGCGCCCATTTTCAAACTGGCGCGTTACGGCGTGGTCGGCGATCTGTGGAAAATCGTCCCTGCCCTCAACGAAGCCTTCAAGAAGAAGTTAGGGAAGAAATAAGTCGCCGCATGTTGAAGCCAATGGCCAAGCCGGTGGGTGCGCCCACCGGCTTTTTGCTTTGGAGGGCTTCCCCAGCGTGACCTTTTGGCGGTTTGGGTGTTGTGGGTTCAAAAGGGGGAAAGATGTCGTTTGGCTCGC
The DNA here is from genome assembly GCA_964474015.1 of uncultured Anaerolineaceae bacterium. Taxonomy (GTDB): domain Bacteria; phylum Chloroflexota; class Anaerolineae; order Anaerolineales; family DRMV01; genus DRMV01. The sequence goes on from CAYYRG010000202.1 coordinate 720, forward strand.
TTGACCGACCGCACGCACTTTCATTGCAGGAAAGGAGGAAAACGATGTCAGACCTGCCTGTGGACGAACACCGTGAAGAGGAAATCACCCAAGCCCAGCACGAACTCTACCCCCCACCGCAGCACGTCGTCGAAACGGCCAACGTCAGCCCCGAAGATTACGCCCGCTACCGTGAAGAAGGCGCCACCGACCCGGTCAAATTCTGGGAAGCGCGCGCCCGCGAAATGGTAGATTGGTTCCAGCCCTGGGAACAAGCCTTCGACGATAGCAATCCCCCCTTCTACCAATGGTTCGTGGGCGCAAAGACCAACATCGTCTACAACGCGCTCGATCGCCATGTCAAAACCTGGCGACGCAACAAACTCGCCCTGATTTGGGAAGGCGAACCCGGCGACCGCCGCGTGTTTTCCTATTACCGCCTTTGGCAAGAGGTCAACCGCTTTGCCAACATCCTCAAAGGGATGGGCGTACGCAAAGGCGACCGGGTGACCATTTACATGGGGCGGGTGCCCGAACTGCCCATCGCGATGTTGGCCTGTGCCAAGATCGGCGCAATCCACTCGGTGGTGTATGGCGGCTTTAGCGTGGAAGCCCTTGCCGAGCGCATCCGCGACGCGCAAAGCAAGGTGCTCATCACTGCCGATGGCGGCTGGATGCGCGGCAAAATCGTCCGCCTGAAAGACATTGCCGACGAAGCCGTCAAACGCTCGCCCGTGGTCGAGCATGTCATCGTGGTCAAACGCACCGGGCACGAAGTGCACATGGAAACCGGGCGCGATTTCTGGCTGCACGAATTGCAACAACTTCCCATTGCCAGCGGCACGTGCGAAACCGAGGTGATGGACGCCGAAGACCCGCTGTTCATCCTTTACACCTCGGGCACCACAGGAAAACCCAAGGGCGTGTTGCACACCCACGGCGGCTATCAGGTGGGCATTGCCACCACCTTGAAATGGGCCTTCGACCTCAAAGACGAAGACCGCTGGTGGTGCGCTGCCGACCCTGGCTGGATCACCGGTCATTCCTACATTGTCTATGGCCCGCTCATCCTGGGCGCTACCAGCTTCATGTACGAAGGCGCGCCCGACTACCCCTACCCCGACCGGTGGTGGCGGATGATTGAACACTACGGCATCAGCGTGTTTTACACCGCCCCGACCGCCATTCGCGGGCTGATGCGCTACGGCGACGCCTGGCCGGCGCGGCACGACCTTTCAAGCCTGCGCCTGCTGGGCACCGTGGGGGAACCCATCAACCCCGAAGCCTGGCGCTGGTATCACCGCGTCATCGGCGGGGGACGCTGCCCCATCATCGATACCTGGTGGCAAACCGAAACCGGCAATTTCATGATCACCCCCCTGCCGGTGACACCCCTCAAACCCGGCTCGGCGACGTTCCCCTTCCCCGGCATCGTGGCCGATGTGGTGCGCGACAATGGCGAACCTGCCGACCCCGGCGAAGACGGCTACCTGGTCATCAAACACCCCTGGCCGGGCATGGCGCGCACCATCTACGGCGACCCCGACCGCTACGTCCGCCAGTACTGGAGCAAATTCGCCGAGCAAAAATGGTACCTCACCGGCGACTCAGCCCGCAAGGACGAAGACGGCTATTTCTGGATCATCGGTCGCATGGACGACGTCATCAAAGTGGCCGGCTACCGCCTGGGCACGGCTGAAATCGAGAGCGCGCTGGTCAGCCACCCTGCCGTGGCTGAAGCGGCGGTCATTGGTGTGCCCGACAAGATCAAGGGGAATGTCATTTACGCCTATGTCATCCTGCAGGCAGGGCAGGAAGCCCGCCCCGAACTGGAAGACGAGCTGAAAAAGCACGTCCGGCACGAGCTGGGCCCCATTGCCGTCCCGGCCAAAATCGAAGTGGTGGACAAACTGCCCAAGACCCGCAGCGGCAAAATCATGCGGCGAGTCTTGCGTGCCAAAGCCCTGGGGCAAGACGTGGGCGACCTGTCAACGCTTGCCGATTGAAAACAGGGCTTCTCAAAAACAAAGCGCGAACTCAACCTGCGTGTCAGGGCGCACTCGACAAACCCCACCAGCCCAGCGTTTCACCGCGGGCCTGGTGGGGTTCTCGCGCCATTGCATGACCATCGTCACCACCATGCCGTAGTATAATTCCACCGTATCCCCT
>CAYYRG010000203.1:0-2842 GCA_964474015.1 uncultured Anaerolineaceae bacterium
AGCCGCTCCTGAGCGGAAGCGCCGCAAGGCGCTGAAGTCGAAGGGCGGCTGGGGGGATGGGCGAGATCGGCCTCAAAGCGACAAAACGCCAGATAAAGTCGGCCATTATGGAAAAGCCCTGCACCTCAGCCCCCCCCTTGCGCCTGCGGCGTTTTTTGGGTATCCTAATCTTGCCGCACACCGGTGCGAGCCACTATCCCCCGATACAAAGGAGCGTGCTGTGGATATCCAAGGCAAGCATGTGCTTATCCTCGGCGGCTACGGCCTGGTGGGCCGCGCCGTAGCGCGAGAAATGCTTCCCCACCACCCCGCCCGCCTGGTGATTGCTTCCCTGCGCAAGTTTGAAGCCGAAGAAGCCGTCGCTCAATTGCAAGCCGAATTCCCCGACAGCCCCACGCAAATTTTACCGGCGTGGGGCGATGTTTTCCTGCGCGTTGAATGGCAGCGCGAAGACACCCTGCCCCGCAAGGCCGTACTCGCCAACCCCGAAACCCGCCGCCAGCTGGTCGATGACATCCTTGGCAGCCTCAACGACGAAATTTTGGAAGCCTCTCTGCTCTACCAGCTCATCACCGGCACATGGGGCAACCTCGGCGGCCTGCCAGCCCACATCGTGGTGGATTGCATGAACACCGCCACCGTGGTCGCCTACCAGGACGTCTACACCACCGCCCGCCACCTGAAAGGGCAAATGGAAAAGCCGCAAGCCGAAGTCGACTGGCGTGACGAAGTGGAACGCCTGCTCGCCTCCCTCTACATTCCCCAGCTGGTGCGGCATGTGCAAATCTTGCACGCCGCGATGAAACGCGCCGGCACCCAGGCCTACATCAAAGTGGGCACCAGCGGCACCGGCGGCATGGGGTTGAACATTCCCTACACCCACGGCGAGGAAAAGCCCTCGCGTGTGCTGATGTCGAAGGCCGCGGTCGCCGGCGCGCAAACGTTGCTCACCTTCCTGATGGCGCGCACCCCCGACGGCCCCACCGTGGTCAAAGAAATCAAGCCCACCGCGATGATCGGCTGGAAGCAAATCGGCTACGGTCCCATCAAACGCCACGGCAAGCCTTACGCCCTCTACGACTGCCCCCCCGACCAGGCCGTCGACGCCACCAACCCCGCCAACCTGGTGCGGGAAGGCCCCTTCGGCCAGCAGCAGGAAGGCACGCTGGAAGCCGTTTACATCAACACCGGCGAAAATGGCCTTTTCGCCGCCGGGGAATATGCCATGATCACCGCCCTCGGCCAAATGGAATCGGTCACCGCCGAAGAAATTGCCCAAAACGTCGTGCTGGAAATTCTGGGCGGCAACACCGGCAAAGACGTCGTCGCCGCGTTAGACGCCGCGACGATGGGCCCCACCTACCGCGCCGCCTACCTGCGGGAAGCCGCCCTCAACCGCCTGCACCAACTGGAAGCCGAATACGGCGAATCGGTAGCCTTCGAAATTCTCGGCCCCCCACGGCTTTCCAAATTACTCTTTGAAGCCTTTTTGCTCAAACAAGCCTACGGCACCCTCGACAAGGCGCTGGAACCCACCCCCGAAGAAGCCGCCGCAACGCTGGAAGCCCTGGTCACCACTGACGCCGGCCTGCGGCAGAAAATCATTTCCATTGGCATCCCGATTTTGCTGGCCGATGGCAAACGGCTGCTGCGCGGCCCGGTCATCAAAGCCGATACCGCCGATCAGGGCTGGGTTGACCTCACCCCTGCCAACCTGGCCCACTGGCAAACACGCCTCCGCCGCCTGCTGGAAGAAATCCACCAGCAGAGCAGCGGCGACACCTCTTCCCGCTACGACCGCATCTACCCCGCAGCCCGCGAATGGCAGCCCCACGACCTGACCCTGCGCGTGGGCGAACTGGTGGCCTGGGTGCTGAACACCGAAGAGCGCGGCTTCCGCTTCAAACGCTAAGTCCCCTTTTCATACCGTAGGGGCGAGGGATTTCTCGCCCCTACCCCTCTTCTTGCAGCGCGCCATAGAGAAACCAAAACCGCTCACGGGGGAAGACGCGCGCCAACGGGGCTTCCCACACAAAGCGGCCTTCCTGGAAGGCCCCCCGCAGCACACGGTCCAGCGCGGCCAGGTCTTCAGCCACCTCAGGCGGCAGAGCGCCGAGGTCTTCAGCCAGCAATGCCAAAATGACGCGCTCGCGCACCTCATAGCGATAATACGGCGCGCGGTCGGTGGTTTCCTGCAAGTAATTACGCCACTGCCGCAAGCGGGCCTGCGCCTCGCGCTCGGCCTTTTGCCGCCAATGCGCCCCCCACTGCCCTTTGAACGACCGCAACCGCAGCGGGAAATCGCCCACCGCGTCGTGGGCTTCCAGCCGCCGCAACGCCAGCAGCACATTCCCCGGCGTCAGTTGCGGGTAAGGCGGCGCGCCTTTGGGTGGCTTGACATCCAGCGGCCAGTAAAGCGCCGTGCTTTTGAGGTAATCTTCCAGCACCTCAAAGGCCGCCTCAAGGTAACGGTGGTCATAATCGGGCATCGTCATGGCGCTACCCAATGCGTCCCATCCGCCGGCCACCCAGCAGGTGCATGTGCAGGTGAGGCACCTCCTGCCCGGCTTCCGGGCCGTTGTTCACCACCAGGCGGAAGCCGCTCTCAGCCACACCCAGTTCCTCGGCCACGTGTCGCGCTACCACGAACATGTGCCCCAGCAGCGCCTCGTGCTGCGGCTCGGCTGCGGCAGCCGAGGGAATGTGCTCGGTGGGCACAATCAGGACGTGCACCGGCGCCACAGGGTTGATGTCGTGGAACGCTACCACCTGCTCGTCACGATAGACCGTCTTGGCGGGGATTTCCCCAGCCACGATTTTGCAGAAAATGCAATCGCTCATG
>CAYYRG010000204.1:0-2827 GCA_964474015.1 uncultured Anaerolineaceae bacterium
GGCGCAAGGGTCACGTGGAGAAAGTGTACCACGCCTTGCGGTGGCAGGAGTTCAATGACCTCGACGACCCGGTAACGTTCCCCGTGGAGTGTGACGATTTCCCCCACTCGCGGCGCATCGCGACGGGTCAGGATGGCCCCCGCCGAGGGGCGGCCAGGTATCACGTAACTGACTTTATAGAGCGCCATACACACCTCCCCCTGAGGTCAGGACTAAGCGATGCTGAGGTTATGATGCCGCACTTTAAAGCCCAAATCGGCGGCGATGTTGCGCATGAGCACGTAGCCCAGGCGCGGGTGCGTCTCGCACAGGGCCAACAGCGCATCTCGCTCGAAAGCCAGCACACGGGTTGGTGTTTGGGTGACGATGACGGTGGCAGAGTGAGGCCCACCATCGACCAGCGTAATTTCGCCGATCAACTGGCCTGGGCCGAGGGTTACCACCGGCTGCAAGGTGTTCCCCGCTTTGACTTGCACCTCAACCATGCCTTCCAGCAGCACGAAAACTTTGCCCTCGCGACTGCCTTGCACGGCCAGGACATCGCCCTCACGGTAAGTTTCTTCTTTACCCAGGGCAAGCACACGGCGGATGTCCTCTTCCACAAGCCCATGAAAGAGGATACACTGGCGAGCCAAACTGATTTCGACCATGGTTTTCCCTCCTGAAGCAATGAACACACCCGGCGCGCTGCAACCCTGCGGGGCTCAGTCCGAGGGCTCCTCACCGGGCGGTGCCAGCCCCAACCGCTGCGCCTGCTCGTAAGAGAGCACGTCGGGGTTGATGGCGTGGGTAGGGGGCTTGTCATCCGCAGCCAGTTGTTCCCAGAAATCTTCGGCGTCTTCGGTGGAAAGGCCGGCATTGAGCAGGGCAAGCAGGTCATCACCACCTTCGGCGGCTTCTTCTACCACCTCGGCCACGGGGGGTAAAATGTCCTGCGCTTCCGTCTGGGCGGGCAAGATACCCAGGCGTTTCATGACCTCCAGCAGCCCGTTGACGGTGCGGCGCATGGCCGCGGCCAGTTCGTCGGGGGAGAGGTTTTCGCAATGTTGGTTGCACACGACCAGGAGGGCATATTGGCGGCTGAGGGAGGTCAGGTGCAGGCGCAGGCCATCGGCATGCAGGTAGAAGTGAAAGCGCGGGGCAGGAGCGTGCAGCATACGGGAAACCTTGACCCCGCCCGCGTAGAGCGACATCAGCGCCAGCAACGTTTCCTGGCTGAGGATGCTATCCAGTGCGCCAGCCTGGAGCATCACCCGGCCAACGTCGTTGAGCAGCAACACGGCCCGCGCGCCCAGGTCGCCCCGCAGGTCGGCCATCAGGTCGGTCATGCGCCCCACGGCGCGCTCTTCTTCCGCCGCCGAGAGGCTGACCGGCGTGTCGCCCAGAATGCTGCTCACCAGCCCCAATTTGCGCTCCAGGGCATCGAGCAGGTCTGCGAGTTCCAGCGGCTTGCGGAACCAGCCGTCGGCCTGCACTTCTTCGGCGGCCGCGCGCAGGTCGGCTTCCGAGTGCCCTGAAATCAAGAAAATCTTGATTTCAGGATGGCGCTGACGCAATCGCCGGGCCACCTCGCGCCCGTCCATGCCGGGCAAGCGCAGGTCGATGATGGCAGCATCCATGCGCTCATGCCGGAAGGCATCCAACAGGGCTTCTTCGCCAGAAGGGGCATCGAAAACGGTAAAGTTCTTACCCAATGCTTCGACCCCGGCGCGCAGCACTCGCGCCAGTTCGCGGTGGTCTTCCACAATCAAAACGTAAAACTGCTCACTCATGGCAGCCTCGTGAATCAACAGGGCAGGGACGTTTCAGGCTGCGGGGAAACCTTTGTCATAAGCCTGGTAGGTTTCCAACATGCTGGTCGCCACGTCGCTGACGAAGGACTTGATTTTTTGCATCATGGCCGCCCACACATGCGGCGATTGCACCTGGGAATGTTCGACCACTTCGACCAATGCATCGACCACCACGCCCGCAAAAAAGAGGAAGGCGGTCAGGGCTTCGCCCTCGGTCAGACCACTGCGCCGGGCCAGGGTAGCGTACTCGTACCCCAGGCTTTTGGCTTCTTCAGAGGCATTGGCGCTGTCACCTGTCAGATAAACCCACAGCCGTTGGGCCAGGGCATTCCCACGACGGCGGTAGTGTGCGCGCGCTTCGTCGCTCAGTTTGCGATACCACGGCAGGCTGCGCACTTCGCTTTGCGCCATTTGCGTGCCGACCTGGCGCAAAAGGGCCTGGATGAAATCGCGCGGAATGTCCACTTCGCGGGAAGGCTCACGGGAAAGCATCCATAATTCCAGTTCGCTGCGCCGGAAGCGACGATGCCCGCCGTTGGTGCGATGGACGGGAATTTTCCCCTGGTTAGCCCAAATGCGGACGGTGGAAGGATGCACACCGAGAATCTGGGCAACTTCGCTCAAGGTGAGCCATTCTTTCTGAGGCCAGGGCATGATGCACTACTCCTTGGCGGCTGCTCAGCCGTGTCATTGGAGCCGGGGAGCGAGGCCGCCCCCCATGGGGCAAAGAACCGTTTCGGGGCATCAAAATATCCCTCGCCATCCCTTCTTTAAGGGTGCTGAGCAGTGACGCACTTCGCAAAGATGTCTGCCTAAGGATACCAGAAAACGGAAGAAACCTCAAACTTTTTACAACTTATGCACGCTTTTTTGGCATGGGCGGCGGGGTACAAAAGGGCTATTTTCCGGCCAGCAGCGGTGCGCCTTGTGACCTGGCCCTGGCCTGGCTTCGCAGAAGGGGCGCTGGTCATACGCCAATGGCAGAGCCTGCCGGCATCAGCCGGGGCGTGCGTCATCTTTCCGCCGGTTCAATA
>CAYYRG010000205.1:0-2791 GCA_964474015.1 uncultured Anaerolineaceae bacterium
GGCTGGCTGCTGAAATCTTGTCTTTGAGGTGAAGGCGTCGCGATGAAAATCTCTCGTTTTGTCGTTATTCCTGCGTGGCTCTGGCTGGTGGTGTTCCTGCTGGTGGGCGTGCTGATGGGGATGGGGGTGCGCTGGGCGGTAGAGGCCCGCGCTCCGCAGGCCCCGCCAGTGCCCACGGTGGCGGCTTCCCCCACGGGCACGGCCACGCCCACGGCCACGCCGACGGCTTCCCCCTCGCCGATGCCCGCTACCCCGCCTGCCCGCACCCCGGCGGCGACGCCCACGCCGCCCGCGCTTTCCCTCACTTTCCCCCGCGGCCTCACCGTGTTGGCGTTGCAAGAGGGGGCTTATAGCCAGTTGTTTGCCTATGCCTCGGGCCGTTTGCCGCTGACCCGCCTCACGGCAGACGCCGCCGACCATATTGCCCCGGCGCTTTCGCCCGATGGCCGCACGGTGGCTTACGCCCTGCAGCGCGGCGGGCGCTGGCGCCTGGCATTGCTTTCCCTCGCCGAGGGGAGCACCACCACGCTGCCTTCCGACGGCGCGGCTTACGTCGGCGCGCCTTCGTGGTCGCCCGATGGCCTGTGGCTGGCTTATGAGCGTTACGCCGATAACAACCTGGACATTTTCATCCGCGATCGCGCCGGCAAACAGCAGCCTATCCGCCTCACGGGAAGCCCCGCGGCCGATTATGCCCCGGCGTGGGCCCCCCAGGGGCGGCTGATTGCCTTTGTTTCCACTCGCGAAGGCGCCCCCCAGGTCTTTCTGGCCGATCTGGACCAGGTTGGTGCGGCGCGCTTCCGCCGTCTTTCGCGCCCCCAGGATGGCCCTTGCCGCCACCCTGCCTGGTCGCCCGATGGCCGCTACCTGGCCTGGAGCCAGACGCGCCAGGGCGTGCCTTTGTTGATGGTGTGGGATGCCGCACACCCTGAGCAGCCGCCGCGCGTGGTGGGTGAGGGCTGGTGGCCCCAGTGGGGGGCTGATGGCACGCTGGGCGCAGTGGTGCGCCTTCCCAACGGCGACGCCCTCACGGCTTATGCGCTTTCCCGCCGTCAGGCGTTGCCCTTGTTGCCGCTTCCCGGCACGGTGCGGGGGTTCACCATCGGGAAGGCCGCGGTGCGGCTCGCGTTTTCCCCTGCCATTGCACAGATGACTCCCACCCCCTGGTGGACGCCCGTGACCCACCCCGCGGGGCCGGGCGGGCGGCTGGAAACCGTGCCGTTGAAAGGGGTGAAAGCGCCTTACCCCAAACTCAGCGACGCCGCCGATGAGGCTTTCGCGGCCTTGCGTTCCCTGCTGGTGCAAAAGGCAGGCTGGGATGTGCTCGGCACCCTGGATAACGCCTTCGTGCCGCTCACCGCACCGCTGCCCCCCGGCCTGGGGCAGGATTGGCTTTACACTGGCCGGGCGTTTGCGTTGCCCACCACCCCCATACAGGCAGGCTGGATGGTGGTGGTGCGGGAAGACCTGCCGCCGTACACCTACTGGCGGGTGTTCGTGCGCGCGGCCAAACAGGATGGCAGCCTTGGGGAACCCCTCCACGCGCTGCCGTGGGATTTCGAGGCGCGCTTCGCGGGCGATGTGACGGCCTTCGAGCGTGGGGGCGCGTATGCCGCCGTCGTGCCGCCCGGCTTTTGGGTGGACGTAACCGCCCTGGCTCAGGCGTTAGGCTGGGAACGGCTGCCGGCTTTGCCCGATTGGCGGCATGACCTGCCCGGGGCACGCTTCAACGAGTTTGCCTTGCGCCAGGGACTGACATGGGATGAAGCCATGGCGCAGCTCTACCCCCGCGAGGCCATCCTGACCCCCACGCCGCACCCCACCCCCGACATTCCCATTCTCACCCCAACGCCCACGCCGGAAGGTGGATGATGGCCCTCCCGTTTTTGTCTTCCCCGCCCGCTTTGGCGCGGCCACCGCGGCGGGTGGTTTCGCTGGTGCCTTCGGTGACCGAAAGCCTGTTCGACCTCGGCCTGGGAGAGGCCGTGGTGGGGGTAACGGACTATTGCCTCTACCCGGCTGAGGCCGTGGCGGCGCTGCCAAAGGTGGGCGGCCCGAAGAACCCTCGGCTGGACGCCGTGCTCGCACTGCACCCCGATTTGGTGATTGCCAACCGGGAAGAAAACACGCCGCAGGTGGTGCATGCTCTGGAAGCCGCGGGGGTGCCTGTGTGGGTAACTTTTCCCAACACGGTAGCCGAGGGTGTGGCTTTTTTGCGCGACCTGGCGGCGCTGTTTCGCAGCCCCCAGGCGGAAGCCCGCGCCGCGGCGGTGGCGCAAGCGGTGGAAACCGCCCGCCGCGCCGCTCGCCTTCACCGCTGGCGCTATTTTGTGCCCATCTGGGAGGGCGAAACCCGCGGCGTGCGCTGGTGGATGACTTTCAACCGCGATACTTATCCTGCCGATTTGCTGGCCTTGTTGGGTGGGGAAAACATCTTTGCCCGCCGTGAGCGGCGCTACCCCCTGGAAGCCGACCTGGGCCTTGCACCGGAACGCCCCGCACCAGGGCGCGACCGGCGTTACCCGCGGGTGCGGCTGGAGGAAGTCGTCGCTGCCCGGCCAGAGGTGGTGCTGCTGCCCGATGAGCCCTGCACGTTTGATGCTCGCAGCCGCAAGGAAATGCTGACGCTGCTGGCTGATACGCCTGCTGGCCAGGAGGGGCGGGTTGTTCTGGTCGATGGCACCCTGTTGTTTTGGTTTGGCACCCGCCTTGCCAGATCGTTGACGGTGTTGCCCGAGGTCGTCAAAGGGGTGTGAGGGGACAGGGTAGGATGCAGGGGGCAGGATGCAAG
>CAYYRG010000206.1:0-2744 GCA_964474015.1 uncultured Anaerolineaceae bacterium
AGGGAAAAGCCGGATATTCCCGTCACAGCGACACCTGCGCCCTCGGAACGGCTCCAAGGCCCAGCCGCCCCCCGCAGGGTTCAGGCACCACGTTGGGCGCAGCGGTTTACGGCTTCGACAACCTGCCGCCACGGCCCGTCCACGCCTCGGCATGGCCTTGGGCAGCACACCAGGCCATCCCCAGGAGCAACACGGTCGGCAAAGGCAAATACATCCAAAGGCTTTGCAGCGGCTGGCCGTGTTGCAAAGTCAGCGTGGCCAGGAAGACCCACCACAGCCCGCCCCAGACCAGCCCCAGCGCCGCCGCGACGATGACTATACGAAGTCGCGGGCGGACAAACTGAAAAAGAGCAGCCAGCACCCCTACCAACGGCAAAAACAAGATCAAAAAATTGCCAGGGTCAGTGGCAATGCCAATCCATTGGCTGGCGACCAGCGTCAAATGATACGCACGCAGGGGGAAAGCCTCGCGGCGACTTCCCCACCACGCCCTGGCCAGCACAGCGCTCAACGTCACCGTGACACCCCATCCCAGCCAGCGCCCCGCGGTCGGGAACCACGCCCGCAACGCCGCCTGCAGGGTGTTCGGCGGGGTATAAGAAGGGTAGCGCAAGACCTCTCGCAGTTCCTCCAGGGGCCAGCGCGGCAGCAGGGCCATACTCAGCCCCACCAACACCACCAGCGTGCCCAACAGCCCCCCCAACAGCCACCAGCGGCGACGGGAAAGCCCCCAAAACACGGCAAACCCCACCGGCAGGAATGCCAGTTGCGGCTTGATGGTCGCCAGGGCGAGCAAAACCCCGGCTGCCGTCTCCCGCTCGTTGCGCCAGGCCCACGCTGCCCCCGTGAGGAAGGCCGCCACCCAAACCACGGCATTGCCGTTCACAACCGCCCGCACGGCCTCATACCATGTCAAAGTAAAAGCCGACAACAGCACCAGCAGCCAGGGCGGCGGTTTCCAACGGACGGCGGCCAGGGCCGCCCCCAACGTCGCAAGGAGCAGGATTTCCAGCACACTGTTCCACAGGCCGCGAGCGAGGGCATAGTCATCCACCAGGGCAAAAGGCGCGACCAGCCCGCAGGCGTAAAGCGGATAGACCAGCCGCATTTGCCCTTCCTCCCGTTGCGCCGGGCGGCCATAGGCCAGTCGTTGGGCATCGAGAGCAACGGCGTCGCTGTAGGGGTCACGGCCTTCCACCAACCAGGCGCGCGCCGCCACCCAATACACCAGGAAATCATTACCGCCGGGGTGCTGCCGGGCAAAACGCACATTACCCCACACCAGCAGCGGCATCAGCAGCAATGCCAGCATGAGCCAAACCCCGCGTCGGGCCCAACGCCTTTCCACTGGCTAAAACCCCACCATCTGCAACGGCACTGGCGTAAACACCAGGACCAACAACACCATGCCAAAAATGGCAATCGCCTTGCGACGACGGTCCAGCGGCGTAATCTGATCCAGTGGCTCAGCGTAACGCCGCCCCAAAAAGAGCAACAGGAACGCCCACAGCCACCAGCCTTCCCACACGAAGCCGAGCAGCAACAACACCCCCATGAACGGCCAGAAGATATGGCGCGCCTTATCGCCCAACAAGGCATAGAGCACATGGCCGCCATCTAACGTGCCCAGCGGAATGAGGTTGAGCGCCGTCACCAGGAAGCCAGCCCAGCCAGCCCAGGCCACGGGGTGCAGCATCACATCCTGCCCGCCCAAAGGCAAAGGGTGGCCAGTGAAGAAAAATTTCAGCCAGTAGGCCAACGGCGAAAGACCGCCATAATGCGCCGGGGCAGGCAGCCACTTGCCAAACACAACCCATTTGGCAAGCAAATACAAGATGGAATTGCCTTCCAACATCAAGCCGCCGCCGTGAGGCAGCCAGGCCGGCAGGGGTTCGACGCGCGAAAGGCTCAACCCCAGCAACATTACGGGCACGGCAACAACCATACCCGCCAACGGCCCTGCCACGCCAATATCCAGCAGCACCCGGCGGTTGCGCGGCGGCGCTTTCAAACTAATGAAAGCCCCCAAGGTGCCAAAGAGGCTAAAAGGGAAAGGCAGGAAATAAGGCAACGTGACCGCCGTGCCGTGGCGACGGGCTGCGAGATAATGCCCAAACTCGTGGAAGAGCAAAATCGCCATCAGGCTGACCGTAAACGCCAGGCCGCCGCCCAAGGCCTTCCGCAAAGCAGGCAACGCGCCAGGGCCGAAATCGGCCGGGCCCTGGTAAGCATACGACACCCCGGCGGCAAACACGCTCAACACCGTCAGCACAAATAACACCGCATTCCACACAATTCGCGAAGGCTTGGGGCGCAGCACGCCGGGCACCAACATCACCTCATGCCGACTCTGCCGCCCAAAGCGAAACAAGGGGGTAATCTCATAAGGTTGCAAGGCAGTCGCCAGCCAGTTGTAGGCAGCCTCGGTATCGCCCAACACCTCGCCCCGAAACCGCGCCAACCAGCCACGGCGCTGGGGATCGCCCCATGTGACGCTTTCCACGCGCATCACCCGGGCCACCAATGAGGTCAACACTTCCTGCTGCGAAAAAGGCGAGTCTGTAAACATCGCTCCTCCATGACCGAAGTGGTTTAAGCATAACCGAAGGCAGCCCCCAACGCAAGCGCCCCACGGCGATTCCCCCTCGGTCACACAAAAGCCCCGCCGCGAGACGGGGCGTTGAGCATTGTGGGCCCAGCAGGATTCGAACCTGCGACCAAGCGGTTATGAGCCGCCTGCTCTC
>CAYYRG010000207.1:0-2724 GCA_964474015.1 uncultured Anaerolineaceae bacterium
CACTTTCTACCCGCCGTTGACGCCTTCTTCCCTTTTTGATACAATCGCACCCGCTTTGGCGTGGTACCCTTCGCCAAAGCCCGCTACGGCGGATCCCACATAGAAAGGGCTTGAAGCCATGAAGGTGTTACTGCTCAAAGATGTTTACAAGTTAGGCCGTGCCGGTGAAGTCAAGAAAGTCGCCAACGGCTACGGCCGCAACTATCTCATTCCCCAGGGGCTGGCGATTCCTGCCACCCCCGCTGCCTTGAAGATGGCCGACCGCATCCGCGTGGAAGCCGAAAAGCACCGCAAGGCGCTCAACAAGGAATACAGCGGTCTGGCCGAACAACTCGGCGAAACCGTGCTCTATTTCGCGGTCAAAGCCAGCCAGCAGGGTAAGCTGTATGGCTCGGTCAATGCCCAGCGCATTGCCGATGCCCTCAACGAAAAACTCGACCTTCCCAAAGAGCAGCAAATTCTCAAGCGCCAGGTCGATATTCAGCCCATCCGCTTCCTGGGCGAATACACCGTGCCCATCCGGTTGACGATGGACCTGGTGCCCGAGGTGACGGTGATCGTCTATCGGGAAGGCGAAACGCCGCCGGCGGTGGGCGAAATGGCTGCTGCCGAAGCCGCTGCGGAAGCCGAGGCTGAAGCCGCTGCCGAAGCCGCCGAGGCTGCCGAGGCCGAAGGGGCCGCCGAAACCCCCGAAGCCGAAGTGGCTTCTGCCGAGTAACTTCCCGCCCCCTTCAACCGGCCTGCTCCCAGGCCGGTTTTTGCCACCTATGTCCCCTGTTGGTACGACCCTGCGCAAAGCGCGCCTGGCGCGCGGCCTGACGCTGGAAGAGGCCGCGGCAGCGTTGCACATCAAGTTGCACTACCTGCGCGCCCTGGAAGAGGATCGCTGGGACGCGCTGCCTTCCAGGGCGCAGGGCCGCGGCTTCCTGCGCTTGTATGCCGATTACCTGGGGCTGGATGCGGCTGCCCTGCTGGAGGCCACCGAGGTGGGAAAGGGCGACTCGACCGGAGCGTCCGTTTCTGGCGAAGACGTGTCCGCACCGACGGATGTGGCACCCTTAGCCGACGCCGACCCCGCGCAACCCATCTTTGCCGAAATCGGTGCGGCCTTTCGAAAGCAGCGCGAGCAATTGGGACTGCGGCTCGAAGAGGCCGAGCGCTACACCCACGTCAAGCAACATTATCTGGCAGCAATCGAAGCAGGCCGCCTCGACGATCTTCCCTCCCCGGTGCAGGGCCGGGGTATGTTGTTGCACTATGCCCGTTTTTTGCAACTTGACCCCGATCCTTTGCTGCTGCGCTTCGCGGAAGCCCTGCAAGCCCGCCACCGCCAGCGCCAGCAGCCGCAACGTCGCACCGTCCGCACCGACTGGCCGTGGCTGCGTGCCGTGCGCGGCTTCCTCGCCGACCGCTTTTTGGTATGGGCTGCAGCGCTGTTTTCCCTTGCCCTCATCGGCTTTGGGGCGTGGCAGGTGGTCACCCTGCAGCGCGCTCAGCAGCCTCGTCCTACCCCGCCGCGGGTGGCTGACATCCTCTTCCCCACCCCTACGCTCACGCCCACGCCGCCGCGCCCTACCCCCACCCCCACCGCCCCCGCCGGCGGCCTGGGCACCGTGGCCGAGGCCACCCCTACCCCCGCCACCGCGGCACCGCAAAGCAATGCTCCCATTCAGGTTTATCTCGTCGCCCAACATCGCGCCTGGGTGAAAGTGGTTGCCGATGGCGAAACGGTGTTCCAGGGCATTGTAGTGCCAGGGGCGTCATACAACTATCGCGCCCAAAACCGCCTTGAAGTGCTTACCGGTGACGGCGCAGCGCTGCAGGCTTTTTACAATCAGCAGAACCTGGGGCTGTTGGGGCGTTTTGGGCAGGTCGTGGACCGCATTTTCACCATCACCGGGGTGCAGACCCCGACGCCTACGGTCTCGCCGACGCCAACCGTGACCCCCACACCCACCATTACCCCCACACCGACCGTCACACCCACGCCCACGGCGACCGCTCCGCCGCTGCCGTAAAAACCCATTCTGCCAACCCCGCTGCCCCAGCCGCGGCTTTCCTGCCCTTTTGCCATGCCAACTTTCCTCATTGCTTCCCTTGGTTGTTCCAAAAACACCGTCGATTCCGATTCGATGGCGCAACTGTTGCGCCGCGACGGCTATGCCCCCACCGACGACCCCAGCGAGGCCGATGTCCTTATCGTCAATACCTGCGGCTTCATCGCGGCCTCTCGCGAGGAATCGCTGACGGTGTTGCGCGAGTTTGCCTCCCGAAAGCGCCCCGGCCAGTTCCTGATTGCCGCCGGCTGCCTCACCCAACGCTATGGCGAAGAGGTGGCCCGAGAAGTGCCTGGGGTGGACGCCATCCTCGGCACACGGCGCTGGATGGACATTGTGGACGTCGTTCACCGTCTGCGGGAAGGCCCGCACCCCACGCCCCTTTACCACCTGCCGGAAGCCCCTACCGTGGGGCGCGATGAGCACGGCGTGTTGCGGGTCACCCGCCAGGGCGGCAGCGCCTACCTCAAAATTGCCGACGGCTGCCGCCGCAAATGCGCCTTTTGCGCCATTCCGCTCATCAAAGGCACCCTGGTTTCCCGTCCCCAGGAGGCGATCCTTGCCGAAGCGCAAGCCCTGCAGGCGGCAGGGGTGCAGGAACTCATCCTCATTGCCCAAGACACCACCGACTACGGCCACGACCGCGGCGAGCGCGACGGCCTGGCCT
>CAYYRG010000208.1:0-2664 GCA_964474015.1 uncultured Anaerolineaceae bacterium
GGAGCCGTTCCGAGGGCGCAGGTGTCGCTGTGACGGGAATATCCGGCTTTTCCCTCACCCGGCTGAACGGCCTCCGAAAATCTGCTAAAATAGGGTAACTCTGGTCGGGTAGATGACCTTGCGCAACTTTGAAGAGCCATTCGTAACGCTCGCCACGCCCGCTCACCTTTCTGGATGTCGCTTTCCTGGCGGCAGAGATGGGCGATGGAAGTGGGGCGTGTTTTTGCGGAAGCGGCGCAACGCGCGCGGCATGCCGTAGCATGGGGCGCACGCCTGCGTGGGGTGGCGCTCCTGCCGCTTTCCGGGGAGGCAACATGGTCGATACGGAAAAACTGTA
Source organism: uncultured Anaerolineaceae bacterium (assembly GCA_964474015.1). Lineage (GTDB taxonomy): Bacteria > Chloroflexota > Anaerolineae > Anaerolineales > DRMV01 > DRMV01. The sequence goes on from CAYYRG010000208.1 coordinate 338, forward strand.
CCACGAGAGCATGAACGCTGGCCATTCCGCAGCATGGGATCTGGAATGGGAGCGCGCCGCGCAGCATTATCGCAAAGCCCTCGAAGCCAGGCCCGACGATTACCAGGCTTTGACCAGTTTGGGTTTGGCGCTTTTCGAATTGCACGACTACGAAGGCGCGTTGCAGGCTTATGCCCAGGCGGCTAAGGTGATGCCGCAAGACCCCGTGCCGTGGGAAAAAATGGCGCAGATTTACGAGCGGCAGGGGCACCTGCGCCGGGCGGTGCAGGTGGCGTTGCAGGCCGCCGACCGTTTCATGCGGCGGGGCGAAGCCAAACGGGGGGTGGACAATTACCTGCGGGTTTTGCGGCTGGAACCCGAAAACCTGACCGCTCACACGCACCTGGCTCTGATTTACGACCGTTTGAAGCAGGTGGACCGCGCGGTGGAAGAGTACCTGGCGGTGGCAGCGTTGCTGCAACGGCAGGGCAAAGTGCAGGAAGCCACCCGGGCGGTGCAACGGGCAGCCGCGTTGGTGCCTAACGATCCCAAGGTGCGGCAGGCATTGGCGGCGCTCAAAACGGGGACCTTGCTCGCGTTGCCTCATCGCCCGCGTGGGGGCACCAACCCGTTGCGCATGGCCAAGATTCGGGAAGCCACCGCGCAGGCTGCGGCAGAGGCTGCCGAGGCCGAAGATGAGCAGGAACCTCCCGCCGACCCGGTGACTCGCGCCCAACGGCGTGCCTTGACGCGCCTGGCCGAAGTGCTGTTTGAGCAGGCTGAAGGGCAGGAAAGCACTGCGGCTTCTCGTTCGCACACCAGCCTCGATGCCTTGATGCAAGGCTTGACCAGCCCCACGGCGCGCCGGCAGCAGCGCAGCCGTATCCTTCTTTTACTTGGCCAGGTGGTTGATGAGCAGACCCGGGGTAACTATGCTCAGGCCGCCGAGGAACTGCGCCGCGCTATCTCGGCGGGACTCGACCACGCGGCGGCCTACTTTGACCTGGGCTTCCTCTTGCTGGAAACCGGCGAACCCGACGAGGCGCTGCGTTATTTGCAAAAATCGATGGCGCACCCCGATTTTGCCCTCGCGAGCCATTTGCTGGCAGCGCGTGCCCATCGCAAACTCGGCAAACAAGCCGAGGCTGCCCAGCATTACCTCGAAGCCCTGCGTCTGGCCGATATGAGTGCTGTGCCGCCCGACCAGGCCGACGCCTTGGGCCAGCTTTACGAACCGCTCATTGCTCAGGTCAGCAGCGACGTGGATGAAGAGGTGGTCGCCCGCATTGCGGAGAACGTGGAGCAATTGCTTTCCCGCCCCGATTGGCAGCAACAGGTGGCACAGGCGCGTCAGCAACTCATGCAAGAGAAGCAGGCCGCGGGGCTGCTCCCCCTTGCCGATATGCTCATGGAAGCCCAAAGTGGGCGCATTGTGGAGGCCCTGACCACCATCCACAACCTGCTTGACCAGGGCGCGTGGGGGGCGGCTTTGGAAGAAGCCCAGCTGGCTCTGGCCTATGCCCCTGCTTACCTGCCATTGCACATTCTCATGGCCGACATCTTGGCCGAGCGCGGTATGACCGACGTGGCTGAGGAAAAATACCTCGCCGTGGCGCGCACCTATCTGGCCCGCGGCAACGCAGACCAGGCGGTCAACCTCTACCGCAAAGTGCTGGAACTCAACCCCACCCATGTCGAAGCCCACGCCCGCCTCATCGAGGCTTTGGTGCGCCAAAACAAGCTGGAAGAGGCGATTGCGCACTACATGCAAATGGCCGACGCCCACTATCAGCTGGCGGAACTTCAGAAAGCGCGGCAGGCCTACGAACGTGCTCTGAAGCTGGCCCAGCGGTTGCCGAAAGGACAGGTGTGGCAACGCCAAATTTTGCGCCAGCTGGCCGACCTTGCCGAGCAACAACTCGATTGGCGTCAGGCAGCCCTTATGTACGAGCAAATTCGCACCTTAGAGCCGGAAGACCGGGAAGTGCGCGCTAAATTGATTGACTTGCAGCTCAAACTGGGACGCATCAGGCAGGCGATGGCCGAACTGGATGATTACATTCGCTACCTGCGCCGCAACGACGACCTGGCCCAGGTGCTGACCTTGCTCAACGACCTGCGCGAAGCCCACCCGAAAGTCGGCGACATTGACCTGCGTTTGGGGCAGGTGTATGCGGCACTGGGGCACAAACAGGAAGCCATTCGGGCTTACGACGCTGCGGGGGAGAAGTTCCTCGATGCCGGACAGGTCGACGAGGCCATTCGTACCATTGAGACGATTTTGGCGTTAGAGCCGCCCGATGCCGAAGCCTACCGCCAGGCGCTAACGCAATTGCGGGAACAGGCAA
>CAYYRG010000209.1:0-2630 GCA_964474015.1 uncultured Anaerolineaceae bacterium
TATACCCACCGATGAACCCAGCCACGCTATTTGCCGAAATCTTCGTTGACGAACTCACCCGCCTGCCGTTGAGCGGCGTGGTGATCTGCCCTGGCTCGCGCAGCACACCACTCACCGTGGCCTTCAGCCACCAGCATACCCTGCCCGTTTACGTCCACCTCGACGAGCGGGCTGCGGCCTATTTTGCCTTGGGGCTGGCACTGGAAACCGGCCATCCGGCTGCCGTGGTGACGACCTCGGGCACGGCGACGGCCAACCTGCACCCCGCCGTGCTGGAAGCCGACCGCGCCGGCGTGCCGCTGCTGCTGCTCACTGCCGACCGCCCCCCCGAACTGCGCGACAGCAGCGCCAATCAAACCGCCGACCAGGTGAAACTCTACGGCGGAGCAGTACGCTGGTATGCCGAAATGCCCCTGCCGGAAACCGCCCCCAGCAGCCGCCTGCTGCGCGCCGTGCGGGCGAGCGCCGACCGCGCCGTGGCCGCCGCGCAGGGCATCACGGGCCGCCCCGGGCCGGTGCACCTCAACTTCCCCTTCCGCAAGCCCCTGGAACCTGAAGGCGACGAAAGCGCCCTCTTCACCGGGCGTCCCTCCGCTTCGCCCGCCTCCTCTGCTCGTGCCCCCTTCCACGAATTGGCTATACGAAACCCCCTCGGTGTGTGGGGGCGCGCTTCGGGCCGGCCCCTCACGGCGCTTTCCCCGGCGCAGCGCCAGCCCGCGCCCCCGCAAATCGAAGCCTTAGCCGCGCGGGTGCGCGCCCATCGCCGGGGCGTCATCGTCGCAGGGCCCAAAGCTGCGCCCTCTCCCGAAACCGCCGCCCTGCTCCGCCGCTTCGCCGCGGTGGCAGGCTACCCCCTCCTCGCCGACGCGCTCTCAGGCGTGCGTTTTGGAGCAGCAAGCCATGCCTCGCTCGTGATGGCCGGGCAGGCCCTTTTCCTCGCCGCAGGGCTGCCTCACACACCTCCACCTGAGGTCGTCTTCCTCTTCGGCGCGCCGCCTGTCAGCAACGCCCCCCTCGCCTTCCTGGCCAACCTGCCGCCAGAAACCCACACCATCGCCGTCACCCCTCACGCCGCCTGGCCCGACCCCGCGTTCCGGCTTTCACAGTGGCTGCTGGCCGACACCGCCCCGACCCTGCAGGCGCTGGTCGCCGCGCTCGAACCTCCCCCACCCACCGCCGAAGGCTGGCTGGCTGCCTGGCAAGCCGCCGAGCAGGCCACCCACGAAGCCCTCGCCGCTGCGCCGCGCACCGAAGGCCGCCTGCTGGCCGAGGTCGTCCAAACCCTCCCCCCCGAAGCCCGCCTGTTCGTGGGTAACAGCCTGCCCGTCCGGCACCTGGACGAATACGCTCCACCCACCGCCACGCCCCTGCGGGTTTTCGCCAACCGCGGCCTGAGCGGCATCGACGGGGTGGTTTCCAGCGCGGCGGGCGTCGCAGCAGCCAGCCAACGCCCCACCGTGTTGGTGCTCGGCGACCTTTCCCTGCTGCACGACCTCGGCGGGCTTTTCGCCGTGCATCGCTTTGGCCTGCGCAACCTGCACATCGTGGTACTGAACAACGACGGCGGGGGCATCTTCCATCGCCTGCCCATTGCCCAACACGAACCGCCCTTCACCGCCATGTTCCGTACCCCTCACGGCCTGACCTTCGAGCACGCCGCGGCGCTTTACGGCCTGACTTACCGCCGCCTGGAAGCCGCCGAGCTCACGCCCGCCCTGCGCAGCGCCCTGGCCAGTGACCAGCCCCACTTGCTGGAAGTGCCCACCGACGCCCAGGCCCACGAAGCCGCGCGGCAGCGTTTGCTTGCCCGGTTGAGGTAGAATAAGCCCAACGCATCTTCTCAATCTGGAGGTTTCATGATGGCAACGCACACACCCGTCATCCTGCTCACGGGCGCGTCGCGCGGCCTGGGCGCAGCCGCGGCGCGGGAAGCCGCCCGCCGCGGGGCGCATCTGGTGCTCAACGCCCGCCACGCCGAGCGTTTGGAACGCGTCGCCAAGGCCTGTCGCGCCGAAGGCGTGACCGTGCACACCGTGGTCGGCGACATCGGCGAAGAGGCCACTGCCCGCCGCATGGTCGAAACAGCCGCTGAAGCCTTTGGCCGCCTTGACGCCCTCATCCACAATGCAGGCGTGCTGCCGCCCATCGCCCCCATCGCCCAGGCCGACCTGACAGCGTGGGAAACCAACTGGCGGGTCAACTTCCTGGCAGCGGTGGCACTGCTGCGGCACGGCATTCCCCTGTTGCGGGAAAGCCGCGGGCGGGCTGTGTTGGTTTCCAGCGGGGCAGCCATTCACGCCTACCCGACGTGGGGGGCTTATTGCAGCGCCAAAGCCGCCCTCAACCATCTGACCGCCGTCCTCGCTGCCGAAGAGCCTGAGATCACCGCCCTGGCCTTCCGCCCCGGGATCGTGGATACCGACATGCAGGCCGACATCCGCACCCAGGGAGCAGGTGTCATGCCCCCCGACCTGCACGCCAAATTCCTCGCCTACCAGCGAGAAGGCCGCTTGCAACCGCCGGAAGTGGTGGCGCGCCCGCTGATTGCCGTCGCCCTGTACGCCCCCCACGCCTGGAGCGGCCGCTTCGTGGCGTATTACGATGACGAAGTGCAAAGGCTGCTGCAAGAA
>CAYYRG010000210.1:0-2574 GCA_964474015.1 uncultured Anaerolineaceae bacterium
AGCACACCGATACGTTTGCCTTGCAGTTTCATGTGCGCACCTCCTTCCTTTTGCTTCTCATTCTTTATTCTTCATTCCTCATTCCTCATTCTTTTTTCTTTATTCTTCATTCGCTATTCCTCATGCTCTTCACTACCCCGCGGCGATTTTACTCAAGAAATGCGATGCCAGGCTGAGGAAGATGAAAAAGCCGCTGGAGTCGGTGACCGCGGTGACCAGGATGGAGGAAGCCAGCGCCGGATCGACGCCTACGGCTTCCAGTGCTAAGGGCACGAGCACGCCGACCATCGAGCCTACGCTCAGGTTGCCGACCAGCGCCAGCGCCAACACCAGGCTGAGGTAGAGGTTGCCGCGCCAGAAATACACGCCGACCCCGACCACGCTGCCGACCAGAATGCCTAACATCAGGCCGGTGATGAATTGTTTCCAGAGCACCCGAATCAGGGCTTTGGGCGAAAGTTTGCCCAGAGCAATGGCGCGTACGGTCATGGCGACGTTTTGGCTGGCCGTGTTGCCGCCCTGCCCGGCCACCACCGATTGAAAGAGCGCCAGCACCGCGGCCTGGGCGATGATGTCTTCGAAGCGGCTGATGACCCATGAGGCAAACAACGAGGTCAGGGTGTTGAGGTAAAGCCACGGCAGGCGGCCTTTCAACTGTTCGAGCACCGGGCTGCCGGGGTCGATGTCTTCGTCGGACACGCTCGCGAGGTGGTAGATGTCTTCGGTGGCTTCTTCTTCCAGCACGTCGACGATGTCGTCGTAGGTGATCACGCCGACCAGGCGGCGCTGGGCATCGACCACGGGTAGCGCGGCGAGGTCATATTTGGCCATGAGGCGGGCGGCCTCTTCCTGGTCGGCGCCGGCGGTTACGAAGATCACTTCGGGGTCCATGATGGCTTCCATCACGGTCTCAGGCGGCGCAACGAGCAGGTCGCGCAGGTCCACCACGCCGACCAGGCGGCGTTCCTTGTCCACCACGTAGAGGTAGAAGGGAATCTCGGTGCGGTCGCTCACCTGGCGGAGGAATTCGATAGCCTGGGCTGCGGTGGTGTGGCGGCGCAAGGCGATGTAACTGGTGGTCATCAGGCCGCCAGCGGTTTCGTCGGGGTACACCAGCAAGGGGCGCACCTCGTCGGCGTCTTCCATTTCAGCCAGGGCTTCGCGCGCCTGCTCCGGCGGCAGGTCGCCCAACAGGTCGGCGGCCTCGTCTGGCTCCATCTCGTCCAGCACGTCGGCCAGCCGCTCGGTGGGGATTTCCTCCGCGGCTTCGGCGGCCTCTTCGTCGTCCAACTCTTCCAGCAGGTCGGCGATGGTGGCGATGTCCAGGTGCGCCAGCAGGGTGCGCTGGGCGTCGGTGTCCAGTTCCTGGAACAGATCGGCGCGGTCAGCCGGGTGCAGGGTGAGCAGGATGGCGATGGCTTCCTGCACCCGGCCTTCTTCCAGCGCGTTGATGATGCGTTGTTTCTGAATTTCGAGGCTGTGGGTGACGATTTTCATGGGGAGGTCTTTTGGGAGGGGTCAGTACACAAATTCGCGAATGTCGTAGCGGCTGATGAGGGGCTTGCTGGCGCCAAAGCGCAGGCCGGCGCGGATGGCGGCTTCCTGTGCCAGGCATTCTTCGTGGGTGAGGGGGTGCAGGTTGGCCGCGGCAGCATCGCGGGCGTAGGGCATGTCGTCGGTGACGACCAGTTCGGAGAAGTAGATGATGTCGCGGCTGTCTAACGGCATCGCGTTGAGCAGGGCGATGGTGTCTCGGACGTGGGCTTCGGCGTAAAAATGCCCGCCCGCACCGATGAGCACGATGACGCCTACCGCGACGCCGCCCGCTTTCATTGCTCGCACGGTGTGCAGCACATCTTCCGGCTCGCCGGGCTTGTGGAGGAAGCGGAGCAGGGGCGCGTGGCCGCTTTCCATGCCGATGTAAACCCGCTTCAGCCCCAGGGAAGCCAGGCGGGCGTAGTCGTCGGAGGTCTTTTTCTCGCCGCTGAAGCCATCCAGGAAGGCAAAAATGCCGCCCCACGCGCCGCGGTGGGTGGTCAGGCCGTTGTCGGCGCGGGTCTGGGGGCGGCCAATGCTGCCCCACGCTTCGGGAAAGACCTCGTTGGCGATTTCCATCAGCGGCACCAGGCGCTTCATCGGCACGACCAAAGCGTTGGCGTCGCCCAGGAAGATGCCCTGCCGCAGGTAAATGCCCTCGCCGAGGAAGTCTTTCACGGCTTCGGCGTGCTGGCGGAATTCCTCCGGCGGCTTGATGCGGAAGGGGCGGTCGCGGTAGAAGGTGCAAAAAGTGCAACTGTTGAACGAGCAGCCTAAGGTGGCTTGCAGCACGATGGCGCTGTACTGGTCGGGCGGCAGGATGCCGATAGGCAGGTAGATAGTGCGATAGCGGGCGGCGTCGGCGCGCGATCTGGCCTCGTCCCAGGCGATGGCGCGCTGGAAGAGGGTGTGCCCCAGGGGGGGCAGTTCGCCGTTGGCTTCCAGGCGGCCGGCCTGCAGGTCGGCATACACGGCCTGGAGCAGGGCGCGCCCGCGGGCTTCGATTTGCAGCGCCTCGTCTTGCGAAAGCCAGCGCCG
>CAYYRG010000211.1:0-2552 GCA_964474015.1 uncultured Anaerolineaceae bacterium
TTCGTGGAGGCGTTGGGCAAACTGTTCGTCGAGGCCATCATCGCCCCGGGCTTCACCCCCGAAGCCGAGGCTCGGCTGAGGCAAAAGCGCAAGCGCATCCGCCTGCTGGAGCGCGCCAACGGCCTGCCTGCCCAAGAGACCGAGTACCGCAGCGTGTTGGGCGGCTTGCTGGCCCAGGAGGTGGATCACGGCGACCCCGCCGACGCCACTTGGCGGGTGGTGACCGAAAAGCAGCCCACCGAAGCCGAGATGGCCGCGCTGCGCTTCGCCTGGAAGGCGGTGCAGCATGTGAAATCCAACGCTGTGCTGCTGGCGAAGCCCACCGCGGGCGGCTATGCCACCGTGGGCATCGGCGGCGGGCAGCCAAACCGGGTGGATTGCGTGCGCATCGCCGGCGAGCGGGCGGGCGAAAAGGCCGCCGGCAGCGTACTGGCCTCCGACGCCTTTTTCCCCTTCCCCGACGGCATCGAGGAAGCCGCCAGGCTCGGCGTGACCGCGGTGGTGCAGCCCGGCGGCTCGATTCGCGACGAAGAGGTCATCGCCGCCGCCAATCGCTTAGGCCTGGCGATGGTCTTCACCGGCGTGCGGCACTTTCGGCACTAACGGATCAGGAATGGCTTCTTTCCGCGCGGCTTTCTCGAAATGGTGGTCTCACCTCGCCATCCTCGCCCCCGCGCTGGCCGTGGCGGCGGCCCTGCGGGGCTTCGCGCTGAGCCGCGTCCCAGGGTGGTATTCCGATGAGGGCACGGCCTTAGTGCTGGCGCGCAGTTTCCTGACACAACATCACTGGCACTACCTGGGCGTGCGCGATGGGATGCTCATGGCCGCCCGCCTCCCCCTCTTCCCCTGGCTGCTCGCGGCGCTCAGCCGCTTCCACCCGCTGGATATGCCCCTCGCTCGCGGGGTGACGGTCGTTCTCAGCCTGCTCACCATCGCACTCCTCTACCTTTGGGTCTGGCTCAACAGCCACGATAAGGGGTGGGCCGCCGCGGCGGTGTGGATGTACGCGCTCCTGGGCTGGTGGGTGCTCTACCAGCGGATGGCGTTCAGTTACCATCTGGGCGCGGCCTTCATCATAGGAAGCGCGGTTGCTCTCACCCGCTACTTCAAGGGCGCTTCCCGCTGGTGGGGAGCAGCCGCCGCCGTGTCGATTGGCCTGGCAGCCTGCACCGACCTGGCCTTCTGGCCGTTCCTGCTCGCTCTCTCCCTCCTCGTGCTCTGGCATCGCCCCAAAGACACCGCCTGGGTGCTGGCGTTGGGCCTCCTCCCGCCGGGGGCAATGTTGGGGGTGCTCGCCGCTCGCGCGCCGTGGATGCTCCGCGATCTGACAACGCTGCTGTTGCACAACGCGTCCCCGCTGGGCCCCCAGCTTGTGCTGCTGATCCTCAACTTTTCGCTCATCGGTAGCGTGTACCTGTGGTGGACTTTGAGCCAGATTGGCTGGCTGCTTTCTCCCCACCCGCGACGCATCTGGGGGCCAGCCCTGGTTTTCTGGGGCATTCCCTGGCTTTTCATGGCCCGCACCCGCTTCATGGGGGGGTTCGGCCTTTATTACCAGATTCCCTACTGGCCCTACCATGCCGCCGGGTTGGGCGCATTGTTACGCTATGGTCTGCCGTGGGCAGCCCAACGCCTGCAAGACCTGCTCAAAGGGCTATTCACCCGCCCCCCGCTCCATCGTGTGCCTTCCCATTTCCAACACCAGGTCACGCTCTGGGGTAGCGCATTCCTGCTCTTTGCTCTGCTTCTCGCCAGCCTGACCTACCAGGGCGCTCAGGCCATACAAGTGCTGCAAGGCAATTTTGTGGGCCACATTGCCCTCGCCCTGACCCCCACCCACGACGCCCGGCAAACCATCATCTACATGCAGGAACACACCCAAAAGGGCGATCTGGTGGTGACTTCCCCTGCCCTGGCCTGGGCCATGCCCGGACACGCCACCGACTTCCAGATTACCCTTGCCGCTATGGGGAAAACCACACCATTTTTCCCCACCGGCATTCCACGCAGCCGCTGGCTTTACGAACTCCGCTACCCCTACGCAAAATACGCTGTCATCGACCCCATCTGGCGCAACTGGGGCGTCAAAACCCCCACCATCCGGCAAATGACCGTGGAGATTCAAACCCACTGGGTGCCGGTAGCCCGCTTCGGCGCGGTGACGATTTACCGCAACCCTAATCAGCCTGAGCCGTGAGGTCTCCCCATGCTCACCCTTCCCCCTCTCAAATTCGACGCACGCGGCCTGATTCCCGCGGTGGTGCAAGACGCCCACACGCTCCAGGTGCTCATGGTGGCCTACATGAACGAGGAGGCCCTCAGACGCACCCTGGAGACCGGCGAGGCCCACTTCTGGTCGCGCAGCCGCGAGGAACTCTGGCACAAAGGCGCGACCTCGGGTAACATCCAGAAAGTGGTCGAAATCCGGGTAGATTGCGACGCCGACACCCTGTTGCTGCTGGTGGAGCCTGCCGGCCCGGCCTGCCACACAGGCAACACCTCGTGCTTCTATCGCCGCTTTCCTTCACTGGAATTCGCCCCCTGGCCGCCAC
>CAYYRG010000212.1:0-2539 GCA_964474015.1 uncultured Anaerolineaceae bacterium
ACGGTGTGGGGCTTCGCCATCATGCTCTCAGCGCGTCCAGAATCGCCTGGCCAAAGTGCTCAAAGCGCCAGGGAATGTCGGCCATCAGGGGGCGTAATTCGTCTAAGGTGCGGGGATTGGCTGCGGCAATGGCTTGCAGGTGGGGCTTGGGCAAGACCACGTCGGAGGGCACGCCCATCGCCCTGGCAGCGTTTTGCCGCCAGCGGCGCAGCGATTCCAGGCGGGCAAGGGCTGCGTCGGAAGGGCGGGGTTGTCGTTCGCGCTGGCGGGGTTCAGCCTGCAGCCCCCGGCGGATGGCAGCCAGCACCCCCTGCCCGTGCTGCCGGATGCGCGCCCCACGCATCCCCGGCACCTGCCGCAGTTCGCCCTGGTTACGGGGCAGGCGCTGCGCCAGGGCGACCAGGGTCCGGTCGTCCAGAATCTTGAAAGGCGGCACATTGCGGCGCTCGGCCTCGGCTTCGCGATACCGCCAGAGGGCTTCCAGCACAGCGGTTTGCTGGGGGGTAAGATGATGGCCGCCGCGCTGCCACAGCGGCGGGCGTCCGTTGGCGGCAATGGGATGGGTCAGGCGGGCAAAGTCTTCCTGAGCGAGAGGCAGCAGCCCTTTGGCTTCCAGTTGTTCGGAGAGCAGGTCGCGCAGGGGCAGCAGAAAGTGAGTGTCGAGCCGCGCATAGTCCAGCATCTGGGGGGAAAGCGGTCGCTGCCCCCAGTTGGCCTTCTGAAAGCGTTTCTCCAATCTGATGCCGAAGAAGTTTTCCAGCAAAGCCCCCAGCCCCACCTTTTCGTAGCCCAAAATGCGGGCGCTGACCATGGTATCGAACAAATTGGCGAAGGTAAAGCCGAAGTCGCGGTACAGGCCAAGGATGTCGTATTCCGCCGCGTGGAAGATTTTTTCCACCTCGGGGCTGGCGAAAAGCGGTGCGAGGGGAGAAAGGTCATCCAGCGCAAGGGGGTCCACCAGGTAATCGTTTTCGGGGGTGGAAAACTGCAAAAGGCAAACCTGCTCGCGATAGGCGTGCAGGCTGTTGGCTTCGGTATCGACGCCAATGCGGGGGTAGCGGCGTAGTTCGGCAGCGAGGGCAAGCAACGCCTCGGGAGAATCCACCCACACGGGCGGGCGTTCTGGCAACGAAAGGGTACTCATGGCTGGGGAGTGTTTTGAGGGGAAGGGTTGACCTGATAGGGCTGTTTTGGGGGCAAAGGAATGCCGTAGTGCTTCTGGATGTAATCCAGCGTGACAGGGATGGTTGCGGGCTCGGCGGTAGCGGTGGTTTCCCGCGCGCTGCGCAACACGAAAGTCGTCGCGGCCCGGCGCGCCATGAAGAAATTGAGCACCACAGCATCCTGGGGGTTCAGCGCCAGCACCACCAGCCCGGTGGGTTGCGGCGTGGTCGTGGGCTGGGGCGTGAGGGAAGGCGCCTGGCGGGCAAAGTAGAGGACGCGAGCCCCGCGTACGGTCAACTGGGCCACCATGCGAGGGCGTTGGTTTTCTCCGGGCACGACGTAAATCGGCACGCCCAGGAAGTTATCTTCCGAGGGGCGGCCCAATTGCCCAGCCGGCACGAAAGCGTAGGCGCCGGTTTCCAGGTTTTGGCTGAGAATCAAGACATGGTTAGAAAGCCGCGACTGGAAGCCCACGTCGAGGTCGGCAAAGAGAAAAGTCACCACAATGTCTACCCGGTCGCCGGGGCGGGGCGCATAGGCCACGCTGTCGAGGCGGGTGATGGGGTAGGCAATGGCAACCTCGCCAGGGTGGAGCATCTGCGCCAATTGGGAGCCGCGGCCGATGGGTTCGCCGCGCGGGGAGACCTGGCTGAGACGCACAGGTTGCCCCACGGCAAGCGGTTCGCGCAACAACTGGCCAACCACCTGCGAGACGGTGGCCGCTGCATCATCAGGGACGCGCTTGCTGGGCATCTGGGTAGCGGTCAGGTCGTCGGCGGTGAGCAGTGCGCCGGCGGGCAGGCTGCGGGTGAGCACCACCACCGGACGCATGATGGGCGTAGGGGTGGGTGTGGGGGTATTGGTCGGCGTCGGGGTAGCGCCCAGGGTAGGCTGGCCCGGCAGCGTGAAAGGCACGGTGCCGGTTTGTCGGTAAACCCACACGCCGTAGCCAACAGCAGCAAGCACCAGCACCAGCAGCATGAAGAGCACGCCCTGGAAGAATTTACGCACCATCCGAAGCCTCCACAGGGGGGAGGGTGTTCAAGGTTTCGTCCAGCAGGCTCTGGCAAAGCCGCTGGGTTTCGGTAAAGAGATCCACGCCGGGAGGAAGTTGCAGGTCGAGGTTGACTTTCATGGTGAGGAAATGCGCCGCGCGGCGGGCTTCGGCGGGGGCGTCAGGCCGGGCCAGCAGCACTTTGAGGCGCTCGTAGGCGTTGGGGCCGGGGTCGGGGATGCCAGCACGGCGGAAGTATTCGCCCAAAATGTGCCCGGCAGCCCGGCGGGCGCGCACCCGGGCGCGGCCTTCCATGCCACGCGCCCGTTCTTCCAGCCCCAATCGGATTTCTTCTTCGGCTTCGGTTTTCCAGGTGGTCAT
>CAYYRG010000213.1:0-2524 GCA_964474015.1 uncultured Anaerolineaceae bacterium
GCCAAGGTGGATTTGCCGTGGTCGATATGGGCGATGATGGAGAAATTGCGGATGTGCTCGGTCATAGCGGGGGAAAGTATACCACTGCCTGAAGCAAAGCAGGGAGGGGGGCGGTGCCCTTCGTATAGCCAGCAAAAGCAAAGAGGGCGGGTATCGGCTCCACGGCGTGCTATAATTGAAGCACCTATATTCAAGGAGGATGCCTGATGAAAGCCCTGGAAGCCTTACTGGCAAAAATTGACCACGCCGTCGTGGTGCGCGACGGCGTGGTGCACGTGGAAGACGAAGCCCGCCTGAAAAAGCACCTGCGCCTTTTGGTGGAAGCCGCTGCTTTGAGCGAGCAGCCCGAACGCGGCCTCGCGCAGTTCCTGATTCGCGGCGCGGCACTTGATTTGGGCATTGTGCCTTCTTCGATCAACGACCTGTACCTGGCGCGCGGCCGTGGCGAGGTCGCACCGACTTTTACCGTGCCAGCGATGAATTTGCGCGTGTTGCCTTTTTGGGCGGCGCGCGCGGTGTTCAAGAACGCGTTGGCCATTGACGCTGGCGCTTTCATTTTCGAGATTGCCCGCTCCGAGATCGGCTATTCCGACCAGCGGCCTACGGAATACGTCGCCCAGGTGCTGGCTGCGGCAATTGCCGAGGGCTTTCGCGGGCCGGTGTTCATCCAGGGCGACCATTTCCAGATTTCCCCCAAACGCTTTGCCGAAAACGCCGAGGCCGAAGTGCAGGCGGTGCGCGATCTCAGCCTGGAGGCCGTCAAGGCCGGCTTTTATAACATCGACGTCGATACATCCACCCTGGTGGACCTGTCGCGGCCTACCATTCCCGAACAGCAGGAACTCAACTACAAACTCTCGGCTGAACTCACCGCTTACATTCGCGGTATTCAGCCGGAAGGCATCAATGTTTCGGTCGGCGGCGAAATTGGCGAAGTCGGTGGGCACAATTCCACCGAGCCGGAACTGCGGGCTTACATGGATGGCTACAACGCCCATTTGGCCGAACTGGCCCCCGGCGCGACGGGCTTGAGCAAAATCAGTATTCAGACCGGCACCTCGCACGGCGGCGTGGTGCTGCCCGACGGCTCGATTGCCACGGTCAAGGTCGATTTCAACACCTTGAAGCATCTCAGCAGGGTGGCGCGGGAAGCCTATGGGCTGGCCGGTGCGGTGCAACACGGCGCTTCGACGCTGCCGGAAGACGCGTTCAGCAAGTTCCCCGAGGCCGAAGCCTGCGAAATTCACCTCGCGACCAATTTCATGAACATCCTCTACAAGCACATGCCCGCCGACTTGAAAGAGGAAATTTACGCCTATTTGCGGGAGCATCATGCCAACGAGCGCAAGCCCGACATGACCGACGAGCAGTTCTACTACAAAACCCGCAAGCGGGCTTTGGGGCCCTTCAAGAAGCAGATTTGGGCTTTGGATGAGGCTGTGAAAGATGCCGTGTATGCCGATTGGGATGCCCAGTTCCACCGTCTGTTCCACCAGTTGAAGATTGGCGGCACGCGCGAAGTGGTGGCGCGCACGATTAAGCCGGTGGTGGTGCTGCCGCGGTTGGAAGATTACGTCGGCAGCGGTATGGCCGGGGAGGATGTTTCCGACCTGGCGGACTGACCCATGCAAAGGCGAAGCGCGCCCATTGTGGCGCGCTTTTGCTTTTTCTGGGAAGCCATGTGCGGAGGGTGCTGTGTGAGATGGTGGCGTTGGGCGATGATGGTGGGCTTTGTGGTCATGTGGATGGCCGGGGGGGCGTCGGTGCGCGCGCTGACCCCGACGCCTACCCCCGGCCCGGTGGCAATTACCGCCCCTCAACCCCATCAGGCGTTGCAGGGGCAGGTACGGGTGTTGGGAGTGACCGACGTTGCAGGTTTCAAGACAGCCACCCTGTATTTTGGCTATGCCGGCGACCCCACCCACACCTGGTTTTGGGTTGCCACCCGGCATATTCCCACCCATGAGGGGTTGATTGCCCGTTGGGATACCACGACCATGACCGATGGCGACTACGTGCTCCGGCTGGTGGTGCAGGCCGCCGATGGCCGCCAATGGGAGGCCACCGTGCCGGTGCGGGTACGCAACTACACGCCGGTGGAGACGCCTACCCCCGCCCCTGCAATGGGGGGAACGCCGCCTCCTACGCCCAGCGCGACGCCCGTGCCGACGGCTACTCCTCGTTGGCCGACGCCCACCCCTTTGCCGCCCAATCCGGCCCGCCTGCCTGCTGATACGCTCTCGCGAGCGGGTTTGTATGGGGCGGGGGCTTTGTTGGGGCTGCTGTTAGCCTTTGGCGCTTTGCGCCGCTGGCGGTAGGGCGGGGTGAGGAGCGAGGGGCTGGCTTCCTGAAGGCTGCCTTTGCTGAGCGTCTCGCGCGGCTTCCCGTGCTATAATGGCAACGCTTGACCATCGTTATCTATCCTTGACGGAGGTTGACATGGGCCGTTTTGCATTTGAACACATCCTTACCGACGAGCACCGCATGATTCAGCAAGCGGCGCGCGAGTTCGCTGAGCAGGAAA
>CAYYRG010000214.1:0-2522 GCA_964474015.1 uncultured Anaerolineaceae bacterium
TGCAGGAAAGCGGCGAGGCGGGGCGTTTTGCTTCCCATGCGCGCGAATTTCGCGATGCTTATGTACGTCAGGGCAATGTGGAAGCCCGCTTTTTGCCGTTGCTGCTGATGGGGGTGGCCAATGCCACGGGGTTGGGTCACGCCTTGTATCTCTTCCACCGGGGCGTGCTGAACGTCGGCGACGTTGTGGGCTATTTTGGCCTGTTGCAACTGTTTGGCTTCCCAACCTTTGTTTCGTTGTTTGCTTATTCGCAGGTGGCGCTGGGGCTGGCGGGGGCGCGCCGCATTTTGGAACTCCTCAACCGGGAAACGCCGCTCGACCAAAACCTTGCTGGCTATGTCGCCCCGATGCGCGGGGCGGTGCGCTTTGACCAGGTAGCCTTTGCGTATGTGGAAGGTAAACCGGTGCTGGAAGATATTTCCTTTACCGTGGAAGCCGGTATGCGCGTGGCCGTGGTGGGGCAAACCGGTGCGGGAAAGACCACCCTGGTCAGGCTGATCAATCGCACTTACGATGTCACGGCAGGGGCGGTGCTGGTTGACGGGGTGGATGTGCGAGCATGGAGTCTGGAAGCCCTGCGGCAGCAGGTAGCGATCATTGAGCAGGATATTTTCCTCTTTTCGCGCACCGTTGCCGAAAACATTGCCTTTGGCAAGCCGGGCGCCAGCCGCGAAGAGATCATCGCGGCGGCGAAAATGGCACAGGCGCACGATTTCATCATGGCCTTCAAAGATGGCTACGACACCGTGCTCGGCGAGCGGGGCGTCAACCTTTCGGGTGGCCAGCGGCAGCGGCTGGCGCTGGCGCGTGCTTTCCTGGCCGACCCGCGCATTCTCGTGCTGGACGACGCGACCAGCGCCATTGACTCGGAAACCGAAGACAAAATTCAGCAGGCGATTTTCACGGCCTCTCGCGGCCGCACGACGTTTCTTATTACCCATCGGCTTTCACAAATCCGATGGGCTGATCTCATCCTTGTGCTGCGTCGCGGCCGCATTGCGGCGATGGGCACCCACGAAGAACTTTTGGCGCGCTCTGAAGCGTATCGCCGCATTTTTCGGGAATGAAGGCAGCAGTCATGGCGACCTCTGACGCCGGGCATTTGCTGGTCACGTTTCCCCCGCTCACGCCCGCGTGGCTGCTGCGGCGGGAAAACCGCTTCCGCGCGCGGGCGCGTCTGGAAGACGGGCGCGAGGTGGCGGTGCATGTGCCGAATTCGGGGCGGTTGCGCGAAGTGTTTGGAAGGCCGCGTCGGGCGTGGCTGGCTTTCGCGGCTAACCCCAGACGCAAAACGCCTTACGATTTGCAGGTGGTGGAAGGCGACGGCGGTGTGTTGATTTCGGTGGATGCGCGCCTGCCCAACCGCCTTTTTGCTGCCGCTTTGCGGCAGGGGGTGTTCGACGACTGGCTGGGCCCGGCTGGTGGGGTGTGGCGTGTACGCCCTGAGCCGCCTTATGGCGCAGGCCGGCTGGATTTTCTGCTGGAAGGCCCCGGCGTGCGGCGCTGGTGGATTGAAACCAAATCCATTACTTTGGTGGAAGACGGCGTGGCGCTGTTCCCCGATGCGCCTACCGCGCGCGGCCGCCGCCACCTGGCCGACCTGTGCCGCCTGGCGCGCGCCGGTGACCGCGCCGCGGTGGTGTTCATTGCACAGCGTTCAGATCCTGTGGCTTTTGCTCCCCATAGTGCCGACCCCGATTTTCCCGCGGCGCTGCGTGCCGCGGTGGCCTGCGGTGTGGTGGTGCGGGCTTACCGTTGCACGGTGACGTTGCAAGGCATCGGCGAGTTACAACCGATGCCAGTGTGGGAGGTGTAGCCGCGGGATGATGCCCGCGGAGCATGCTTTCAGGGAGAATTTAGCAATCTCGCGCCCTGACCAGTTCCAGCGCTTTGGCGAAAACTTCGTCGATGCCCAGCCCATCCGAGTTGATCACCACCGCATCTTCTGCAGCGCGCAGCGGGGCGACGGCGCGGCCCTTGTCCAGCCGGTCGCGAGCGCGCACGGCTTCCAGAATTTGCGCGTAATCGGCTTTTTCCCCGCGCGCCAGCCGTTCCCGATAGCGCCTCCGGGCGCGCTCTTCAGCCGAGGCGTCGAGGTAAATTTTCAGGTCGGCATCGGGCATCACCACCGTGCCGATGTCGCGCCCCACCATCACCACCTTGCCGCGGCGGCCAATGGCGCGCTGCTTTTCGGTGAGGGCTGCCCGCACGCCGGGATGCGCGGCGACAACCGATACCCACTTGTCCACCTCTGGACTGCGAATCGCCCAGGTGACGTCTTGGCCGTTGACCAGGACGTCGTAAGCCCGCCCGTCGTCCGCACTGGGTGGGCGGACGTCGATATCCAGGTTGGCGGCCAGTTCGGTCAGTTTGTCGGCGTCTTCCATCGCGATGCCACGCTGGAGGGCCGCCCAGGTGACCGCGCGGTACATCACGCCGGTGTCGAAATAAAGATAGCCCAGCGCCTTAGCAAGGCGTTCGGCCAGGGTGGATTTGCCCGAAGCAGCCGGGCCGTCGATGGC
>CAYYRG010000215.1:0-2521 GCA_964474015.1 uncultured Anaerolineaceae bacterium
ACCCGACTACCCGACTACCCGACTACCCCCATGCCTCTGACCCAACTTCCCTTCGACCTTCCGGGCACACTTTTCCGCAGCCCAATGCCGTTTTCGGCCTACGACCCTGAGGGCGACCTGTGGCGGGCGTACCGCCGGGTAGGCGTGGAAGGCGTCGTGGTGTTGACGCCCACCGAGGAAGCCCTGGCGCGAACGGCTTGCGACTTGCCCGTGTTTTACCGCCGTCACGGCCTTGAGGTGCTCCACTTTCCCATCCCCGATCTGGAAGCCCCCGCGCCTGCCTCATTGCACTGGGCTGCTGACCAGACCCTCGCATGGCTGCGTCAGGGCCGCACGGTGGCGGCGCATTGCTTTCTGGGGCGGGGGCGCACCGGCTTGCTTGTGGCCTGCATGGCCCGTTTGCGCTGGGGTTGGGATGCCGGGCGCGCCCGTGAGTGGTTGCGCCAGTATATTCCGGGCGCGGTGGAGACCGCGGGGCAGTTTGCGGCCCTGAAGCAGTGTGTGGAAACCGCGCCGCGCCCGCCTGCACCGCCGCCGGAAATTCCCCGTTGGCTGGACTGGGCGCGGCAGATTCAGGCCGAAGCCCAAACCGGCCTGCACTATGCTGAGAACCCTTACCAGCAGGAGCGATTTCGCCACCTGATGGCGCTGGCCGAGGAAATCACCCGCGAGGTCGGCCACTTGCCGCCCCAGCCCGTGCACGAACTCTACACCCGCCCCGAAGGCTATGCCACCCCGCGGGTGGATGTGCGCGCCGCGGTCTTCGACGCCGCGGGTCGCATTTTGATGGTGCGCGATGCTTCCGATGGCCGCTGGTGCCTTCCCGGCGGCTGGGCCGACGTGGGCGATACGCCTTCGGGCGCAGCCGAGCGCGAAGTGCTGGAAGAAGCAGGCTTCCACGTCAAAGCCCGTCGCCTGATTGGCGTGTACGACGCCAATCGGGTGCCCGGTAGGTTGCATCTTTACCACGCTTTCAAAGTGGCCTTCCTGTGCGATCTGCTGGAAGGCGCACCGCGCCCCAGCATCGAGACGACCGAAGTGGCCTTTTTTGCCTACGACGACCTTCCCGGCAACCTTTCGCCCTACCGCACCCCCCACCGCTTGCTGGAAGACGCCTTTGCCGCCTATCGCGCCGACCATTGGGAAACCGTCTTCGATTGACGCAGAGACCGCCCACGAAACGATACCTCCTGGAGGTTCCCATGCTCATCACCAACACCACCCTTGTGACCTGGGATGACCAGCGCCGCATCTTGCCTGACCACGCGTTACTCATTCGCGACGGCGTGATTGCCGAAATCGGCCCCACCGACGCCCTGGAAGCCCGTTACCCCGCGGAAGAGCGGCTGGATGCGCGCGGGCAGTGGGCCTTCCCCGGCCAGATTGTGGCGCACACCCATTTTTACGGCGCGTTTGCGCGTGGGATGGCCATTCCCGGCCCGGCGCCCAAGGTGTTCCCCGAAATTTTGCAGCGCCTGTGGTGGCCTCTCGACCAGGCGTTGGACGAGGAAGCCGTGCGCCTTTCTGCGGAGGTGATGCTGGTCGATGCCATCCGCAACGGTGCGACGACGCTGTTCGACCACCATGCCTCGCCCAACGCGCTGGCAGGTTCGTTGGATGTAATTGCCGAGGCCGTGCGGCGCGCCGGGGTGCGGGCTGTGCTGGCCTACGAGGTCACCGACCGTTACGGCAAGGCCAGCGCCAGGGAAAGCATTGCCGAAAACGTGCGCTTTGCGCAAACCGTGAAGCAGGAAAGCGACTACAACACCCCGACCCAGCGCCTGGCTGCGACTTTTGGCCTGCACGCCAGCCTGAGTTTGGATGACGATACGCTGGATGCAGCCCGTGAAGCCTGCCCGCCCGACGTCGGCTTCCATATCCATGTGGCTGAGCACGAATCCGATGAAGATGACAGCCTGGCGCGTACCGGCCTGCGGGTGGTGGACCGGCTGGCAAAGCACGGCATTTTGAGCGAGCGCACTATCGTGGCGCATGCGGTGCATGTGGACGCGCGCGAAATGGCGTTGCTGGCCGAAAGCGGGACGTGGGTGACGCATCAGCCGCGTTCCAACATGAACAACGCGGTAGGCACAGCGCGGGTGGAAGAGATGCTGCGCATGGGGGTGCGGGTGGCTCTGGGCACCGACGGCTTCCCCAGCGCGATGTGGGAAGAAGCCCGCTTTGCCTATTTTGTGCACAAACTGGCCTCTCGTGACCCCCGCCGCATGGACGGCAATACGGTGATGCGCCTGTTGGTGGAAAACAACCGGGCGCTGGCCAATCTCTATTTCCCCGCGGCGCGGTTGGGTGTACTGGCACCCGGCGCGGCGGCTGACCTCATTCTGGTCGATTTCCACCCTCACACCCCTGTGACGCCCGACAACCTGCCCTGGCACCTGGTTTTCGGCGCTTATGAGCGCATGATCACCACCACCATCGTGGCGGGTAAGGTGTTGATGCGCGACCGTCAATTGCTCACCCTCGACGAAGCCCGCATTGCTGCCGAGGCGCGTGCCAAGGC
>CAYYRG010000216.1:0-2513 GCA_964474015.1 uncultured Anaerolineaceae bacterium
GGGAGGGGGAAACCGCCGCAGGCGGTGGGGGTGGGGTGAGATCCTCGGCGGCATTCTACAACATCTGCATGCACCCCCCGACCTCGGGGGCACGCACAAGGTGTAGCAAGAGCCTTCTGGGGCACAATCTTTCTTTTCCCCCTGTCTGAGGTGCCTTCCTCATAATAGTGTCACCGGCGGGGGCGAGATTCCCGGGGGCATTCGACGTCATGTGCACGCCCCCGCCCACTTCCGCCGTTTACAGTTTGAACTCCATCGGCACCTGGGGCTTGGGCGGGTTCAGCCGCCGCTCGATTTCGCGGGCGATGGTTTCCTGGTCGGGAATCAGCCCCTGGGCTTCGCGCTCGCGCTGGCACGCTTCGCAGGGGCAAAGTTTGCGCAAATAGCCCCAATTGTAGATGCCGTAGTGATGGCCGTCTTCCCAGATGATGTTGAAGCCATAATTGCCCACCGGGTCAATGGCCTTGATGTGGGTGCGGGGGGAGTCTTCTTCGGGGAGAAAGAAAACCACCGGGTCGGGATCCTTGCGCATGTTTTCGTGGCCGCCAGCGCATTCTGCGCAGGGGCAGGCGTGACGCAACAACGAAAAGGAATACACGCTGACGTGACCGTCTTCCCACACGATGGTGAGTTCGGCTTTTTGACGATCAGCCGTAATGCTGGCAGGTTTGAGCATCGCGGTCATTGGTAAGCCTCCACGGGAAAGTTCAGGCATCCTCGGGCGAGGGAGCCGTCGCGCCGGACAGGGGATTTTCGGCCGCGGGGTACGAGCCCAGCAGTTTGAGGAAGGCCGCCTGGGCCAGCAGCCCCACCAGGGCTTCGGCGCAACGAGGTTCCTGCCATGCCCCTTCGCAATCGAGGTAAAAGACGTAATGCCAGGGCCGGTTGCGGCGGGGGCGGCTTTCCAGTTTGGTGAGGTTGAGGCCGCGGCGGGCAAATTCGTTCAGGCAGGCTACCAGGGCTCCAGGACGGTGGGGCACAGCAAAGACCAGGGAAGTTTTCATGCGCGGCTGCGGCTCCGATTCGTCGTAGCCGATGACAAAAAAGCGGGTAACATTCCATGTACGGTCTTGCACGTTGGCTGCCAGCACTTGCAGGCCGTAGATTTCGGCAGCCAGGCGGCTGGCAAGCACGGCCACGCCGGGCTGAGGTTGTGCGGCGAGGTCTTTGGCGCTCCCGGCGGTATCATACCACGGCTCGGCGCGCCACCCCTGGGCTGTGAGGTAATCTTCGCACTGGGCAAGGGCTTGCGGGTGCGAGCGCACGGTATGGATGTCTTCCATACGCGTGCCTTCCGGCGCCAGCAAATGGTGCCGCACGGGCAAATACACTTCGCCGCTCACCCGCAAATCGTGCGCCAGCAGCAGGTCGTAGGCTTTGTTGATGGAACCCGCGACCGCGTTTTCCACCGGCAACATGCCGTAATCGGCCTGGCCGGATTCCACGGCGGCAAAAATATCCTCAAACGTGCGGCACGGCAGGGTTTCGACCGCTTTGCCGAAATGCTGCCGAATGGCCTCTTCGGAATATGCGCCGTGCTCGCCCTGGAAAGCAACGGTCGTCATGGTGTTTGCTCCTTGTTGCGCCGCTCGAAGGCGGCCAGTTGGGCGGCAATCCAGGCTTCCAGTTCTTGCCAGTTGACCTCTTGCAGGTGAATTTGGTCAGGGCGCAGTTTTGCCGCCTCGCCTAAGTATACGTGCACTATCTCGTCTTGGGTTTTGGTGGTATTCCAATGCATGAGCACCCGCACCACCCGCGGCATCTGGCCGGGAATGTTCATCTCGTGGCCGCACAACAGTGGCACTTGTTTCCAGCCCAGTTGTCGGGCTGCCAGCGCGGGGAACTCGGCGTTGAGGTCGGGCGTCGTGGTGAGAATCACGCTGGCAACGTCTTCGGCCTGAATGCCGTTGAGGTGAATCATCAACGCCAGCAGGCGGCGGGTTTCGCGCAAAATGGCTTCGGCGGTGTTTTCGGGCACGGTGGTGGCACCGCGCACGCCGCGGCACATGAGGGGCATGGTGACTCTCCGTAGGAAAAGGGTTTAGGGTGTCAGGCTTCTCTCAAAATGCGGAAGCGCACGATGGGCAACGTGTTGGTGAGTTCCCGCAGGCTGGCTTCGCTGCCATCGTAAGGGTAATGCAGCAGGCGGGAAAGTTCGCGCAGGGCGGCGGGGTGCTCGCGAGCGTAAGTCTGCAGCCGCGAGAAGGCTTCGTCATAGGGCAGGCGCTCGGCGCGGGCCCGGTAGCGCCGTTGTCCTATCTGAATGGTGACTTCCGGGCGCGCCATGATGTTGCGGAACCAGTGGGAACGCTCGCCGAAGCCAGAGGCGACGTAATAGGCCCGCGGCCTGGCATCCTTGCCGATGATCTCCAGCACGGCATACCGCACTTTGCCGGTTTTGCGGCCAATGTGCTCCAGCAGCAAAAACCGCTCACCCAGCAGAAAGCCCAAATGCAGGCGATAGAGCCAGATTGGCAGCCGCCAGGGGATGGCCTTCAGGCCGCGGGGTGGGG
>CAYYRG010000217.1:0-2500 GCA_964474015.1 uncultured Anaerolineaceae bacterium
TCAACAGCACCGGCCTGACCGGCGCAGCCCCCATCTGGTCGGCCTTCATGCAATATGCCGAAAACTACCTGACCCACGGCCACCCCACGCCTTTCGTGCGCCCGCCGGGCATCGTGGAATACACCATCTGCGCGGTTTCAGGCGCGCAGCCTTCTCAATGGTGCCCCAAAACCCGCACCGAGATCTTCGCCTACGACCAGCCGCCGCTGCCGCCTTCCGAAGACCTGTGGAAGCCGGCGCACATCGATACCTGGACACAACTGGCGCAGTCATCGGTCTGCAACCCTGACGGTCTCTATGCCCGCGAATGGCTGACGGCCAACGTCAGCGACCCCTGGGCGCGCAAATGGCTGCGGGAAAGCAAAGCCGGACGCGCCTGGGCTGCCAGGATGGGCTTTGAGAACCCGGTCATCTTTTATCCTGACCGCGCCTGTCGGGCTTCTGACCCGCGCCCGCTGCTGAATTTCGTCTTCCCCCACGACGGCTCGCTCATCACCGACCCCACGGTAGACATCGTGGTGCAGGCCGATGCCACCCGCGACTTCAAGGATTTCCGGGTAGAAGTACGCCGCCCCGACGAGAAGCAATGGCATCGGCTGTACTTCAGCGACCAGCCGGTGCCCGAAGCCGACAAGGTGACCACCTGGAACGTGCTCGAGACCTGGGGCGAGGCAGGCCCGCCCACCGGCGAGGTCATTCTGGAAATGTACATGCACAGCACCCAGGGCGACCTGAATTACGCCATCCGCCAGATTCGCGTCAGGCTGGCGGTGCCGACCCCCACGCCCACGCCGACGCCAACCTCTACGCCCACGCCCACACCCACCGCGTCGCCGACCCCCACACCGACCCCCACGCCGGCCATCACCTCAACCCCCACGCCCACGCCAACCTGGCCGGTGTCCACGCCTTACCCCTCACCCACCCCCACACCGACCCCACCATGACCGCGAAACACTCTCTTACCTCCAACGAGACACGCTACCCCGCGGTGCAGCGCACCCTGTGGGGCGTGCTGGTCTTCAACCTCAGCGTCAGCCTGCTCAAGATTGTGCTCGGCACCCTCACCGGCGCGCTCTCTGTCGTTGCTGACGGCTTTCACTCGCTGGTGGACGCCGCTTCCAACCTCATCAGCCTGCTGATGCTGCGCTTTGCCGCCCGCCAGGCCGACCCCAGCCACCCTTATGGCTACCAGCGCTTCGAGACTTTAGGCGCGCTGTTCATCGGCGTGCTGATGCTCATCGCGGCGGGCGAAATCGCCTTCCAGGCCATCGACCACTGGCGGCATGGCGCAGCCCATGTGGAACCCTTAGCGCTGTATTTGATGGGCGTGGCCTTCGTGGTCAGTCTGGGGGTGGTGTGGTGGGAAACCCGCCAGGGGCGGCGCTGGAAGTCGGAACTGCTGCTCGCCGATGCCGCCCATGTGCGCAGCGATTTGTGGATTACCGCTTCGGTGATTGTTTCCCTCATCGGGGTGCGGCTGGGCTATGCTTGGCTCGACCCGGTAGCGGCGTTGGTGGTGGCCGTGCTCATCGTTCACGCGGCGTGGGAAGTGCTGGGGCAGGCCGCGCAATATCTCACCGATGCCTCGGTGGTGGATGCGGAGGCCATAAAAGCCGTTGCCACCTCGGTGCCCGGTGTGCTCGACGCCCACAGCATTCGCTCGCGGGGCCGTCCCACCGCGGCTTTCGTGGACCTGCACATTCACGTGCCGCCCGGCATGGGCACCGAGCAGGCGCACGCCCTCGCCACCGAAGTGGAAAACCGCATCAAGGCCGAGGTGGAGGGCGTGGTCGAGGCCATGGTGCATGTGGAACCCGCGGTGGTTGCCCCCGACCTTTCTCCCTGGGACGACCTGGCGCTGCGCCTGCGCCGTCTGGCCGACGGCCTGGGGTTGGGCATTCACGAAATTTACATCCACGCCTTGCCCGAAGGCGGCTATCGCGCCGAAATGCACCTGGAATTCCCCGCAGCCATCACCTTAGCCGAAGCCCACAGTCAGGCCGAAGCCTTCATTCGCCGGGCGCGCGCCGAAATGCCGGCCTTGCAAGAGGTGACCGTGCACTTAGAACCGCTGCCAGGGCGGGTGCTGGCAACAGAGCAGGCCGACGACGACCTCACTGCCGAGGTGGAAGCCTTTGCAAAAGCCCATTGTCAGCAGGGGAAAATCCGGCGGGTTGTGCTGCGGCGCAGCGGCAGCCATCTTACCGCAGCGGTGTATTGTGCCCTGCCCGGCAAGATGCCGCTGGAGGAGGCCCACGCCTACGCCGATGCCCTCCAGCGCGCCTTATTGACCGCCTTCCCTGCCCTCTCGCGCGCCATCGTCCAGGTCGAACCCGACTACCCGACTACCTGACTACCCGACTACCCAGGAGTTTCTCTATGCCCGATACCGTTGGCATCCTCTTAGCCGCTGGCAAAGGCACCCGCATGAAATCCAAAACGCCCAAGGTGCTGCACCCCCTGCTGGGGCAGCCCATGCTGGCCTATGCGCTCCAGG